>CAMWLB010000353.1 GCA_947174985.1 uncultured Lachnospiraceae bacterium
GGAGGGGAGTAGCCGGGATAGGTGTCAGTTGCCAGCGGGTCAGGTGGTATCCTTTCATTCAAGTCCACGATCCTGGCGATGAATGTGGTCTGTGCCGTGGTAGTACCGGACACCGATACTGTGATATTGACGTCCTGCGGTGTGCCGGGGGTGTGCCATTTGACCCATACGACCTGGGAATCATCTTTCGGGATCACGATGTTGTTTACCTGATAGGATGTGTCCAGGATGTAAAAGGTCACAGAAGCAGGGTTGTCCGGCGTCAGGTTTTCGCTTGTCCGGAGAGTGATCGAAGTGATCACATCCGTATTTACCCGGTATTCCATGTCAGGAGCTTCCATGCCGCTTTCCGGTACCGGCGGCTGTTCCTTAAATTTCACGATGCCCACACCAAGGCTGCTTATAATATCCGCATTGGCCTGCTTCCCGGTGGTGCTGCCGCTCCATGCCGGGAGGCCGAGGTCGCCATATTCCAGAAATAAGGAAAGAGGCAGGTTTTTATGGGTCAGTGAAGCCATGGTGCGCCTCAACGCACCACCGGATAGCTGATCATATAGGGCAGCCTCCGTTGCAGTCATACAGTAATACAGCCCATTGTGGGTAAAGTAGGCAAGAGGCTCTACCAACAGTTTGTATTTGCCAGCCAGCATTGCTTCATAGCTGACTCCGGCATCTTCAGCAATCATCATGCAGGCGTATTCGCTGCAGAAGTACCGCTTGATGGATTCTATATTGTTCCTTCCGGTACTGCTGACAATGGCAGGCATAGGGTTGCCGGGGATCCTGCAGCTGTAAGCGACGCCGGATTGCGGAGACAGGTGGGTTCCGCTTAGGTATTGCAGCTTGCTGACTTTGCCAAAATGCAGGACGTTGCTACGCTGAATAGTATTAGAGTAGTTTATGGGAGAGGAGACGACAGAACCGGTCTCAGCGTTTACTACCGTGATGCGTACACCGTCGTTTCCGGGGATCCACTTGTTGGCGGAAGTGCCCTGCCCCATGCCTCCTCCACCGCTTTCCATGTTGCCCTCACCGGCCGCAAAGGCAGTGGCCGGGAATAGGTACAGAACGAGCGCCAGAGTGCAGAGGAGAGTAGAAAAAAGTTTCATTATGTATCACACTCCTTATAGTTTGGTGCATAATAAAACCGCCACAATATAGTGACGGTTCTATTGGTTTATGTTCCATATTCAGTTGTAATGGTTCTGGGCTTACATGTCGCCGACCATTTTATTGGGATCACCGCTGCTGTCTGCGGGTGTTTGCTCAACCTGACCTGGTTCCACCCAGCCAAACACGGGATCATACACGGCGCCGTTTTCATTGGTGGAGCCGGGGGCAGGGGTATTGTTCTGTGCAGGAAGCACTGTTGGCTCCAGCGCGATTTCCTCCGGCACATAGGTGGGCGGGGCAGACGGGTTTGTGGCATCGCCTTCAGCTGTAGGAGGTTCCGGGGGTTCCGGTCGGAGTTCTTCACTCTCCGGGGTAAAGTCTATGACCACTTCGTCCTCGGAATCATCCACTACCTTGGGGTATCCCTCCATGGGGTCTTTTGTGGCCGCCGGGGCAGGCGTATGAGTAGGAGCAGGACTTTCCATATTTGTGGAAGTAGTGGGAGTTTCCTGCCATTCCTGTGTCTTTATGTTGGAAGCAATTTCTTCCGGCTGGAAATCGTTATCTGTATCCCTGTTTACCACAAAGCAGATGACTAAAATACCGATACAGGCAACAGCCAGTACGGACAAAAGGAATCCTTTGGATCTGATAAAGTTTTTCATGGTTTGCATCTCCTTTCTTGTCGTATAAATATCCCTTACGGTTTGGAGGGAAGTTTTTTCAACAAAATTTTAAAATTTTGTATTGTGGTAGCCTGTCAGCTCAATGTGCTGGGTGATAGCCGGGTACCTGTGGCCGAACATGAAGATATAAAATTCGGCGTCACAGGAAAAGACATATTCCACCCTGTCCCCTGCTGCATGGAAAGCAAGGCTGATGTTCTTTATCTGGTAATCATCCGTGGAAAGGGGGATCTTGTTTGCCAGGCCGTCTGTCACGGTCTCCTCCAGCATGGCAGTATAGTCGCTGCTGGAGTACAGGGTGCTCAGGTACTCGCTGAAATTGGTTTCCCTTTGGGAACGGTAGGTGTCAGCGTAGATGCTTGCGCTTAAGTTGTTCAGTTCCATTTTCGCACCATTACGTATGTTTATGCAAGTGATCTTTATGGATGCATACAACAATAGGAAGGAAACCAGTATCATTATGGCCATCACAAAGAAACAGGCGAAGATGGATATATTGCCGCGGTCATTAGACAGGCGCCTTTTTATATGGAAATAAATTTTCTGCATAGACACCTCACTTCCAGTAATGTTCGCTGACACCTGCCGCCCTGGAGACTACCGTGATATGAATCAGGTCGAAGTTCCAAAAGCCGCCTAGCTTGGTCTCGCCCGTGATCGTGATATAAAACGGGCTGCCCAGCTGGATGGCTCTGTTCATCCCGGAAGGGGTCGGCGTTTTATAGGAGGCATCAATGGAATAGGAGATGTTGTGGGCACCTTCGATCTGTGAGCAGAGAAAGTTGAAAAGCTGGTCTGTCTCCGCATTGATACCGCCTGACAGCTGAATCTGTTTAACCATCTGATCGGCACAGAGGTCCAACTCCTGTTTCGTTGAAATGATACTGAACAGATCAATGATAAAAGCCAACAGTAACACCGCAATGAAAATGAAGACCATTGTGCTGAAATAGTTTGCCTCGGCACGCTCGTTCTGCAGAATCCTGCGGATCTTTTTGATAAGTATGATAACCACCACCTTTACAGCAAAACGGCCGCTCCTTTTGAAGGAAACGGCTGTCTGCAAAATTTTTGACTGTACCAAGTATAACAGATAAGGATTTACGGGGAAAGAGCAAAACAATGCCAATGTTGTGCCAAATATGTGCTGATTGATTATATGTGCGTTGTTTATGCTGCATTACAATTGATTGTGGAATAACACATTGCTCTATGATGACAAATGATTTATAAGTAAGATACAATAATTTTATCATTGTCATGTTCATTTTTACTTTATAAATCCAAGTTTATAGAGACCCAATTAGTTTCTCTTTCTGCAAAAGATAATGAGATATCACAAGCATCATTGTGAAGATGCATGAAATTCCCATCCTCATTATGCAGAAAAGGTACATTTTCTTTGCCAAAAGATTTTACAAATTCTTTAATAGGTTTTTTCGATAAAAAATTATATTCATTGTTGCCACTTTTTTTGTCTAGCTGTAAGAACTCTGCATTCGATTTAGCTATCTCAAAATGTTTATTGGATAAACTGATATTATTCTGTAGTGATGTAGCACAATAGTAGGCAACCCCCAAATTTGTGTGGAGTTTTATGATATTTATATGGTTTTCTGG
>CAMWLB010000354.1 GCA_947174985.1 uncultured Lachnospiraceae bacterium
CGCCCACATATGGGCGGAGTTTGTCAGGATTGCGATTATCCACTATCTCCATATCTTCAAAATGAGACAATATCTTTTCTGCAAAATCCTTCAGTTCGCTATCCATCCAGAGCACTACGGCGATCCTACCGGTATTGGGCGCCAGTCCGAGGATATGGAAACGGTCGTCAAGCGTGGTCTTGATTTCTCCGGAGAAAATTGATTTACACAGTTTTTCCACCTTGTCGATTTTCTCATCAAGATCCACAATCTTCTTATCCGGAATCTCAAGCATGCACATAAGCCCTTCCTCTACTTGTTCGTTTACCTTTTCATCGCCGCTTCCCCAGAAGAGAAGCATGCGGTTTCCAAGACGTACCTTATTGCGTGAGTCTTTCCCGAGGAATCTCTTGAGGACAGCGGAGAACGTCTCTTCTGCGTCTGCAGAGATAGGGGAGTTATATGCCTGGGTCTTTCCATATGAGTCATATCCTGAATTGACCTGGAAAGCGACCAATGCCGCCATCGGAGAATTGTCAGGAAGCGGGGTCGGAGTAGTGGTGCGTACCAACGGACCTCTAACTCCTGTTATGAGGCATCGACCGGATTCTGATGTATCCGATGATTCGTCAAGCATATACTCAAAGAGATATTTTTTCTCAGCGATCAGCATATCGTCAGGTTCATACCTGAAACTGAAATTCGCGCTCATGCCTTCGTCCACTTTTGTATAAAGGCTGTCGGCCTTCATCTTCTCTTCACGGTTCGGCTCCGGATCAGAATAGAATTTCAGCAGGGCCTGGATAGACACGTCTTCCGGATGTCTATTAGCGATCTCTTTTACGATTTCAACAAATAGAGCATTGCATTTGCCCTGCTTGTCGTTTTTGCCAAGTACGTACTTGCCGTTATCCCACAGGATATTGGATTTTGGCGCTGATGTTCGTTTTACACCTTTGGCTACCAGGAAGGAGATACACTGTTTCTTATCAATCCTTTTGTGTTCAAATCTCTTGAATCTTCCTTCGGAATCAATAACTATTATAAACTCAATCTCCTTACGCTCCATACCGCGCGGAGGTATTGCTCCGCTTTGGGACTGAGCATAATCATATAGACTTTTAAGTATCATCTCAACACCTCCTCACTTTCCTTATCCGGTACTTCGATTATGCCGTTGTTCATCTTTGCGAAGTAGAACATCGGCATGATATTGTCGGGATTGCTGAAGTCCATGTCGTAGAGCATGAGTCCAAAATCACGAGTTTCCTGAAGCAGGTCGCTTCCACCCTTCTCTCTTTCATCAAGTAGCCTGAAATAGGCGCTACATTCCCGTGTGCCGAGATATGGGCTGGTAAAGAACTGCCCGTTTCCGGCACGTCGCTCAAACATTTCCTGATACTTTTTGGGATTCTCGTCGGAACCTGCCTTTCGCACTTTCTCGTTTTTCCTTTTCTGCGGGGGAATGTAGACCATCTTAGCATATATACGATAGCGTACATCCCTAAGCATAAGGGTATTTTTCTGCTGACGCTTTTCCGTGGCGATGATCGGCTTCGCATTTGCGTTGCCGGCTCCCACAGCACCGACCTCGTTCCTTCTGATAGAGATCCATCTGATGGGATTGATTACCTCTATCCTTGTTATCTGCCATTCGATGGCAGGTTTCCAGAATATAGCCTGAAAGAAATTGCGGGCTGCCGATGGCGTTATGACGTCATAACTCACTCGTTCCACTTTCAGTTCCGGACGAGTGAAGCATGCATAGTCGCCCCATATCTCAAGTCCGTATTCTTTGTCATAATATTCTTTTACTTCCATGATAGGTGTTATATTATGAAGGTTTGTTCTTCGAATTCATTTTTACTTTTTAATCCAACATTATTGTCATATTGATCTTTCAGCGGAACGAAATAAAACCCGGGATAGGGTTCTTCTATCAATCCTGCTTTGCTGAACTCATTGAAAACTTTATTTGATACAGTAACACTAAATCTCCCCAATTGTCTTGATAGTTTTCGTGAAGGACCTTTGTCAACGAGTTGCCGTATCAGTTCTTCCGAGTTTTCAAAGTTAACAATAATATTTGATCCAACCTCATCTATCAGATGAAATTTATTGCATGCCTCTTCAAACTGACAGCTTTTAGGGTTTCCAAGAAGTCTTCCTACTCCATTTATGTCAAAACACGATGTACGGTAATACAGCTTCTCGTAATACTTGCGCATAATGTCTGGAGACAGCCAGTCTGCATCAGGATACAACGCCATCATGTCCTTCATTGTGTCTACTGCGAGGCGTAGGAAACTTGACTGCCGGTCATCCTTAAAGGAAAAGACTATAGTCTGCCCTTCATTTTCTTTACCCTCACGATTGCATCTTCCGGCAGCCTGCAGAATAGAGTCAAGTCCTGCAAGCTGACGGTACACCACAGGAAAATCAATGTCAACGCCTGCTTCTATAAGTTGCGTCGATACGACCCTTATCTCTTGATCCGTATCTGAGATAGCCCGTTTTATTTCTTTAATTCTCTCGAGGATATGTACTGAGCACATAGATCTTGATAGATGGATGGTAGTTGTGCCGGTATCTCTGGATAGCTCGTTGTATAGTTCAAGAGCATGTTTTCGAGAACTGACTATGCATAATACTCGTTTATGTTTCTTAAGAATCTTAGCCAAAGATTCATATGACTGAGGGTTTTCATCAATGTTGATTCTTACCCTTCGTAGTCGGTGGTGAAGCCGCATGTCTTCACTGACAATGGAGCGTATCTTGGTTCTGTCGATGCCTTTAAAAGGGAGCTCTCCACATCCTTTTCGCTCTCCGTCGAGTATTGGCTGACTTGCGGTGCAAAAGAGGAATGAGGTGCCGAATAGCTTCACGTAAGATGACATTGCATCTACGATTGGCTGCAGGAAGGATAGCGGAAGAGTCTGGACTTCATCGAGGATCACAACGCTGTTTACGATGGAATGAAGTTTTCTGCAGGCCGAGGGTCTGTTGGAGAACATAGACTCAAACAATTGTACGTTGGTGGTTACAATAATCGGAGCATCCCAGTTTTCACATGCCAATAAAGAGCGTTCAGAAGCAACGCATTCATTCATTGCGCTGTGATGCTCCACCACGTTCTCCTCACCGAAGATTTCCCTGAGCTTTGCTGCTGTCTGCACTATAATGCTGGTAAAGGGAATGGCGATTATCACACGTTTCTTATTGAAGATAAGCGCATGCCTGATCGCCCAGATTATGGAAGCTATGGTTTTGCCACCACCAGTCGGAACGGTCAGCTCGAAAAATCCCGGTTCAAGGAAGCCTGCCTCTTCGCATTTTGCCTGAATCTCATTGCGTAGTATGTTGAGTGGAGAAGAAGGCAGCGTTTTAAGTTTTTGAAGATATGTTTGTAGTCTTCGGCTTAATTCAACCAAAGTAGAGA
>CAMWLB010000355.1 GCA_947174985.1 uncultured Lachnospiraceae bacterium
CAATTCTCGGTCCTTATCTCCTTAACGGAAGTAAGCTCCCCAATCTTTTCCCCAAGATCGTTTTCCCCACTGTTCAGCGCCATCACGATGACATCGGGGACATCTGCCACATCGAAATAATGCTCAATACCGCCAGTCACAGCTATGATATTGTTCACCGCTGCCGCTGCAAACATGGAGCATAAAATGACAAACAGCAGCAGAATGATGTTCATGGTCTTTTTGCGTTTCAGGTCTTTTTTCAATATCCTCCAGAACATAGTGTATACCTCTTTTCATTCATTTAGTTTTCTCTAGGTTCTGATTATAATATATCAATTCTTAACAAGTCTTTAACTATTGTCATATCACATCAAAAAAGAGGATATGCAAAAGGCACCTGCTTTGCATATCCTCTCTCTCTTTTTTTCGGCCTCTAAATCACTGCCTGTTATAATAGTCGATTCCTTTGTCGGGATTAAAATAAGTTCTGATGTAGCCGTCCGTGGATACGACGACAAACTCGTTCGTCTCTTCCAGATAATAGATGTCGTCGCCGTCCTCCGCTTCCAGTTTATGTAACGCATCCGGATTGTGAATCACCTGATTTGCCGCTGCTTCATATGCTTCCGCGGAATCAAAGCCCATATCAATGCCATGTTTTTTGTAATGGTCAAGCAAAAGCTTTTCTGAGCGGAAGGTATAAACAGTGGTTTCTTCCGGCGATGCCGATGGCTGTTCCGTCTGTGTATCTCCGGCCGCCAATTCGGATGACGGAGTTGTCATTTCCTCCGGTGGACTTGTAACCGCCGCTTCCGGCGTTGGTCCTGCCGTCTGAAGGCCTGCCGCAACAGAAGGATTGTCGTTTCCATCGGACAGTATGCCGGTCTGCCTTAGGAAGAAGCACACCACAAGCAGAAGCATAATTCCGGCAACTGCTGCCATAATACCCTTACCGCCGCCTGCAGAAAGGCCTCCCGATGCAGGGCTGCTGCCGGCCGCCGAAGATGACTGCCTCATTTGCGGCTTATTATTCTGCTGTTTATTTTTTTCCCTGCACGCCTGACACCTTTTCGGCAGGCTCAGATTCTTTTTCTTGTAAAAATCCACTTCTGAATTGGTAAGTTCAAATTCGTTTCCGCACTGTACGCAAGTTCGTTTCATTGCCACTCCCTCAAAAATTGTATTTTAAATTCTATCCGACCGCTCTTCTCCTTGGGCTTTCTTAATATCCCATCTGCCCATCTAAAGAATCGTCGTTGTCAATCCAGTCCTTCACGTCAATTTTCCGATAAGTTTCTCTTGTGTCCCGTATATAGACACTTTCGATGCCGGCATTAATCACCAGTCTTTTACACATGGAGCAGCTGCAGGAATTCCTGACAATCTCACCCGTTTCCACCTCTGTCCCTGATAAGTACAGCGTACTGCCTATCATCTTGTCTCTTGCCGCGCTGATGATGGCATTCGCCTCCGCATGCACACTTCTGCACAATTCGTAGCGCTCGCCGCGCGGAATATTCATCTTCTGGCGGATACACTCACCTACATCGGTACAGTTTTTACGCCCTCTCGGAGCCCCTGTATAACCGGTGGAAATCACCTCATCATTCTTTACAATCACTGCGCCGTATCTCCTTCGCAGACAGGTTCCCCTCTGTGCAACCACCTCAGCCAAATCCAGATAGTAATTTACCTTATCTCTTCTCTCTGTCATAATAAATCCGCCTTTTCCATCTCCGCGCTCTTCTTCTGCCCCGCAAAATAATCTGCCCGGCCGCCCAGAGATTCCAAAAGTATCTGTGTCTCTTTCTCGTCAAACTGCGCCAGCGCCGCCCGAATCATGTCCTCGTGAAACTTCTGATGACGCTCATCCGCTTTTATGCCCCGCTCTGTCAGGGATAAAAGCACCAGCCGTTTATCCTCGTCACTTCTCTCCCGCAGCACATATCCGGTTCTGGCAAGGCGGTCGATGGATTTGGTAAGCGTCCCCATCGTAATAGAAAGCCTTTTCGCGACAACGGAGCTCGGTTTTGGCTCTCCCCGTCCGATTGCTTCTATTACATGCATATCCTTGATGGTGATGTCCGTAAACTCTCCGGAAATCAATACCTCTTCTTCAATATTCATAATATCATGAAATAACTTAATCAGCAATGTATTTAATATGTTATCCGATTCCATATCCGCTCCATTTCACACAGAAATTTTCTGCTACCATGTCACTACTGCCGCTCCCCATGTAAGCCCTGCGCCAAAACCGGCAAGGACGATTTTATCGCCTCTTTCCAGTTTTCCTTCCCGATTCACAAAATCCAGCAGGATGGGAACACTTCCCGCAGAAATATTTCCGCACTCCTGCAGATTGGTGGGAAATTTTTCAATCGGCTGGTTTAATTTTTTTGCAACCGATTCAATAATCCGTATATTTGCCTGATGCAGCAGAAAATATTTTATCTGCCCTGCCTCCGTTTTTGTTTTTTCCAAAACCTCCGTTATGGTCTGCGGTACGGTTTTCACGGCAAATTTATAGACTGCCTGCCCATCCATTTTGGCATAATCTATCCGGTTTCCGTTTTGTATAAAGGGATTGTTCACCAGCCTGTTTTCGCAGACAAGCGCACTGCCTCTCGCGCCGTCAGAGCCCTGTACAATGCCGTCGATGCCTATCTCGTCTTTTCTTACCACCGCAGCGCCCGCACCGTCCCCAAACAAAACGCATGTGCTTCTGTCATTCCAGTCCATCATCTTGGAAAGGGTTTCTGCGCCCACAACCAACGCTGTACGCGCCATACCGGCTCTCATATATGCCTCTGCAATCGTAAGCCCGAACAAAAAGCCTGCACAGGCCGCATTGATATCGAAGGCTGTTGCATGGACGGCAGAAAGCGCATCCTGCAGCTGGCACGCCGTAGAGGGAAAGCACATATCCGCCGATATGGTGCCAACAATAATCAAGTCTAGCTCCTCCGCCCCTATTCCCGCATTTTCCAGAGCGCGCTTTGCTGCTTCCACCGCCATGGAGGTTGTGGTTTCCTCCACCGCAATATACCTGTTTTCTATCCCTGTACGGCTCCTTATCCACTCGTCCGTAGTGTCCATCAACTTTTCCAGTTCCCCGTTGCTTACGGCCTTTTTCGGAAGCGCGCTTCCTGTTCCTATGATTCTTGCCGGCATGGTATTCCTCCTCAAATTCATTTTATCTGTCTGTCGCAGTTTTAAAATTTCCGAAACCGCTGATACCTGTCTTCTGCAATCGCTGCTCCATCCATTCCGTCAAATTTCCTCAAAAATTCTACCATCTTTTCCTTCATGAAGCCGGCAATGTCCTCTACCGTAGATGCATCTGCGCTTCCGTATTCCGGAACAATGGTCTCAATCACGGAAAGCCGTTTTAATTCGTCCGCCGTAATTCCCATCAGTTCCGCCGCTTCCTC
>CAMWLB010000356.1 GCA_947174985.1 uncultured Lachnospiraceae bacterium
CCTCCTATGTAGCCCCGCTGTTCCAGTCGGTTCACAATACCTGCGGCTGTGGACTGCGCAACATGAAGCGTCCGTTCCAGCTCTTTTAAAGACATCTGCTTTTCAGGACTTTGACTGAGTATCATCAGAGCGTCCGCCTGCGCCGTAGTCAATTCCTGTGGGCGTAGCATGTTGTTGGTGTTTTTTTCCAGTTCGTTATGAATTTGCTTAATTAACGTGGCGCATGAATTTCTTTTCAATTCTTTTTCCTCCAATCCTGCTGATAACACTGCTTATCCTCTGCCGTTACCTTGTTTGCTCTTCCTGACAAATGCTGAAACAAAATTCCGAAAAGGCACCCATTCGTTTATCAGTTTAAAAAGAAACGGTGCGTTTTCCATGTCCGTGGATGCTACCATTTTCATACATTCTTTGCATTTCGGTTTTTCACCATGGTAAGGCGGTTTTTTCCTTCCACATACTCATAATGCAGACTATCCATACGCTTTTTCACTAGATAAATGCCCAGTCCCCCTTCTTTGCGGGTTTCTGCGGACTCGCTGATATCAGGGTCAGGCCGGTTCAGCGGATTGTAGGGAATTCCATCGTCCTCAAAGTACAGTGTCGCCTCCTCTTCGTCTACCCGACACCCTATCGTGACGGTTTTTGCCTTGCTGTAGTAACAGATGTTGGAAAAAATCTCGTCCACGGCAATCCTTATTTTTGCCATTTCCTTTTGCGGGAAATTTTTTTCTTCCAAAATCCTATCCACAAAATGGTTCCACTCCTCAATATTTGCCATATCCGGTTTTCCTGTTTTTGTCTGATAACCGTTTCCTTTATAATAAAATGCGAGCATGGTAATATCGTCAAACTGTTCCGCCTCTCCCTGATAGCACATTACGTCTTCCCAGACCACGTTCAAGGTTTCCTGTGGCGGCAAATCCGGCTCCTTGTTTAATACCTTTGCAAGGCGTTCTTCTCCATACAGCCTGTGTTCCGTGTTGTTTGCTTCCGTCACTCCATCCGTATATAAAAAGAGTGCGTCACCAGCTTCTAAGTACAACTCCTGCTGGGTATATTGCACATCCTCCATACCGGCAAGCACAAATCCGCTGCGCTCCGTCAGGTAGGTATAACTGCCACTTTTCTGCCGGATAAGCGGTCTGGTGTGGCCTGCATTGACAAACACCAGCCTGCCGGTCGATATGGTCAGCACACCCATCCACGCCGTCACAAACATGTCATTGTAATTGTCCTGACATAGACCTTTGTTGGCATCCGTAAATGCCTGCGCTGCACAAGCCGCACTTCTTGTCCGGTTTTTTAGCAAGGTTTTTGCCACTACCATAAACAGCGCCGCGGGCACTCCCTTCCCTGAAACATCCGCAACCAGAAAAGCGAGATTGTCTTCATCTACCATAAAGAAATCGTAGAAATCCCCGCCCATTTCTTTTGCCGGAAGCATTTTTGCACACAGGGTAAACTCCCTGCTGCCCGCCAGTATTTTTCCGGAATCCGGCAGCATATCCGCCTGCATTTGGGATGCCACCTGCAGCTCTGCATGAATCCGCTCTTTTTCTGCCGCAATGCGGGTGATGCCGCTAATGTAATACTCCACATCCTGTATCATTTTTTTAAACGCTGCGGCAAGATGGCCGGTTTCCCCGTGCAGACAGCTAAGCTCGTCACATACCGCCGCAAGCTCTCTGTTTTCCAGCTTTCCGCTCCCTTCCTCCGTCTGCCCTTCCTGATTTTTTCCTTCTGCCAGTTTTTTTCTGTCGGCGTAAGTTCCGGCAAGTTCCGCCAGCCGTTCAATCGGCACGGTAATATTTTTTTCCAGATACCATAGAAAGCAGATGGAAATACCGCAGAGTGTAAAGAAATCCACGGACACCCGTATGTAAATTCTATTCCAAAGCGCCACCTTGTCCTCTACATAATGGTACATTTCTCCATAAGATGACACGCCCATCAATACTGCCGAGACAACGCTGAGCAGCAGAAAAATCAATACAAAGCGTACATTTAGCGTAAGCACCTGTCCCTTTTCCTGCTCCGCCGCCAAATCTGCCAGAATCATAATGGGAATACCGAGTATCAGGCAGAACACCAGATTATTAAAGAACAAAAGCAGCGAAGATTGTGAAAACAGGCTGCCCATTCCGGTAACCTCTAAAAGTACACCGAGCATTACTGCCATAAAAAGCGAATCCATAAACACAATGCCGATATACTTTACAACATGACGCACATTTTTCATTCGGATAACGGATTTTTCCCTTTTTTTTCGCACACCGAACCACATAATATATGGCAGATAACCATAGAGCAACTGTATCAGAAATCCGGGAATACAAATTTCCAAGGCATATCCCGATAAAATATCTGCTGCAAAATTGCCTATGGCACAGCCAAGCGCGCCCCATATGCCAAACAACATGCCAAAAGCCGGCGGAAAAGCGCTCGCCGGACGCACCTCTGTCAGATCGGACAGATTAAATATCTGCCGACATGGTATGGTAATTAAAAAAAATAACAAAGCTGTTAAAAATACTATTTTTACTTTTTTCATATTTATAATCCTCATGTTAAATCTTTTCATAACCTGCAGGTTTGCTGCTGCGCAGACACAAACGCTAAATCAATATAACCATCAGGCTAACTGCTGCCGCCGCAGATACCGACAGCATCCACGGTATTTCTGCCGGATTGAAATGCCAGACTGCCACGCCTGTAAAAAGCAGGAGCATAAAACCGGCGTATCCCACACAGACTGCCTGCCGCAAAACCGGCTGTTCCAAAATATAGTTTTTTCCGGTAAAGCGGCAACATCCTATCTTGACACTGTCCGACGTCAGAATAATAAAGAGCGGCATACCAAGTCCGATGGAAAATCCTAGATTGTTAAAAAATACATAAGTATAAACTTGTTCCAGCCAGATTCCCTGCAGTATGTACAATCCGAATGCCAGAATCCATGACACCGTCATTGCGCAGATTGCAGAAATAACACAGTACTTTACGATATTTCTTCCGCTGTGCAGATTTGGAGTCTCATCGGAAAAAAGATTCCAGAGGCGGTAGGGCAGATAAGCCGCCAAAAAATTACCGATAACGCCCAATGCAGAGCTTGCAGAAAAAGTACCTGCCATATCTGCTAAAAGATTGCCAATACCGCACGCGGCGGCTCCTACCGGTCCGCATATCAGTCCTGCCACCGGAGGAATGGCATTGACCGGACGCACCTCTGTCAATCCCTCTACCAGCACCATGACCTTAAAAGAGATTCCCAGTACTAAAAATGCCGCCAGCGTAATCAAAAACTGTTTTCCTTTACCAATCCGCATATATTCTTTCACACCTCATAATTTTTTTCGCGCCTCTCCAAAAAATGAAGCCCCGCCACCACTGCGCCGACCGCAATGACAACGGC
>CAMWLB010000357.1 GCA_947174985.1 uncultured Lachnospiraceae bacterium
CCGTTGCGCTTCCCTTCCGCCTCGTCATCAAAGGTAATGCCGTACTCCACAAAAATCCCCTGCATAAATCCACTTCCCGCGCCTATCTCCAGCGTTTTTCCCTCGTTGGAGTCATTGGTTATTTTTGCAAGAATATGGCCTTCGTTATCCGACTCAAAATAGTCGCTGTCAATGATTCCCACCGTATTGTTGAGCTGCAGCCTGTACTTAAATCCAAGCCCGCTTCTGGGATAGAGCTTGAGCACCCAGCCGTCGTTGATTTTCACCCTGATGCCGGTCGGAATTCGGATGGTGCCTCCGGGCGGCAGTGAAAAAGCAAAGGGCGCGTGAAAATCATAACCGGCGCTTCCCTTTGTGGCGCGTGCCGGAAGCTCTATAGATTCATAAATATCTATCATATCCTCTTCTGTATATTCCGGAAAATCCTCCTTCATCACCTGAAGAAACTTATCCCGGCTCACCTTAAAAAACTGTGCTACCCTCTGCATATCTTCCCTTTCTGCTTTTCATATACCGCATAACGTATTGCTCTGCAAATCCGCTTCCGTCTGCCGTAAAACATCCGATTCCTGATAGTCCCCGCAATGCAATACCGGAATCTCCGGACTCTCCTGTGCCAGCGTTTTCTTTACATTGATAACCCGCTGGTTTGTACTGCCCTTCCATAAGAGCTTCGGATCCAGCTCCTCGATATGAAACTCGCCGTCAACCACAACGTCCACATATTCCATCATCGGGTATTGATAAATCTCTTCCCATGAATCTCCCGTATAGAGCCAGATTGTCTTAGCGGGATATTTGTCCTTTATCTCTGCCATCAGGTTTCTGACATCAAATCTGTTCGCCGGATGGAGCGGGTCTCCGCCGGAAAAAGTAATGCCCGATATGTAGTCCTTGTCAAGCTGTTCAAAAATTTCCTGTTTGGCGCTTTCATCAAATAAAAGCCCGCCATTTGGATCCCACGTCACCGGATTCTGGCATTTTTCGCAGCAATGGGTACAGCCTGCCACCCAAAGCACCACCCGCAGCCCGTCTCCGTTCAGCATGTCGTCCTTCGTTATATTATGGTATCTCATTGATTTCTTTCCTTTACATACTCTTTCTGTCAGCAATCTCCGCCATTTTTGCCTCATTTAAGCGGGTATCGCCATGCACCCGTGAATAAGACAGGTAACCGTTCATACGGTCTATCTTAGTCAGATTGCGGCTGCCGCACTTGGGACACACATCCATCTCCAGTTCCTGATGTCCACAGTCATCACAGTACGCTAGAGAAAGATTTACGCCCTCATAGAAGCCCATATCCATGGCTCTTCTTATCAGCGTCTTAATCGCCTCCATATTGTAATCAATGGGATACTTTACATACTGTATCTTGCCGCCATTGCTCAGATTCCAGAACCGCTCTTCTAAATCCTGCTTCTGAATCGGCGTAATATCCTCCGTCACATGGCAGTGGAAGGAATTACTCACATATTCTCTGTCCGAAACGCCCTCCACAATTCCGTACTTATTTCTGAACTGCTTTATCTGCAGTCCGCAGAGATTCTCCGCAGGCGTCCCGTAAATGGCGTAAAGATTGCCATCCTTCTCTTTATATTCATTCTCCTTGGCATTGATATGCTCCATTACTTCAAGCGCAAACTGCCCGTCCTCCACCAGAGACTTTCCGTTGTAGAGCATCTGCAGTTCATTTAACGCCGTAATACCAAAGCTTGCCGTCGCTGCCTTTAACAAAGGTTTAATCTTGTCGGACAGCTTTAAATGCCCGCCTAAAAAACCGCCCTCACAGTAAGCAAGTGGATTGGTGGAAGCACGCATCTCTCCCAGATAAGCATAGGTACGAATATGAAGCTGACGGATCAGATTCAGGTAATAGTCCAGTACCTCATAGAAATCCTTACTCTCCTGCCTTGCCTTTGCCAAAATCATGGGCAGATGCAGGGAAACCGCACCAACGTTAAACCGCCCTACAAATACAGGCACGTCCTTGTCGTCCGCCGGATGCATACCGCCTCTCTCATACCAAGGTGAAAGGAATGCGCGGCATCCCATCGGAGAAATAATTTTTCCATACTGTTTATATATACTTGCCACATAACCCTTTCCGGTCAGGCTTAACCAGTCAGGATACATAGTCTTGGCAGAACACTTTACGCCTGCTTCAAAAACATCTTCCAATGGCTTTCCGGGTCCATGCAGGTTTTCATCATATAAGAACACGATTTTAGGGAACAGCACAGGCTTCTTGCACTCCTTTTTCCCCTGTCCGCGCCTTCTCACATTCAGCATGGAAATGGTTGCCAGCTTGGCAAACTTTCCCGTTCCGGTACCGGCCGTAACAGTAATAAAGGGATAATCGCCGCGGCTGCTTGCCACTGTATTAAACTTATACTCCCAGCCCTGGAAGCCCTGTTCAAACTCTCTCACTACATCCGCGTAGGCTTCCTTTTCCGCTGCCTCTTCATCAATGCCCAGACGCGCGTACTTCTCCAGATATTTGCTGTAGGACTTCTCCGCATAAGGCTCTAATATATTGTCCACGCTCGGTACCGTAAAACCGCCATACTGCTGGCTTGCGGCGCTCAGTACGATATCGCCGATAACATCGAACGCCACGTCCAGAGACTTCGGCTCATTGTACCAGATATTACCCATCTCAAAACCGCCGGAAAGCACATTTTCCACATCAAAAAGACAGCAGTTCATGGTGTCCCTTCTGGCAGACATGTCGTGTACATAAATATAGCCATCCCTGCAAGCCTGTATTTCCTCAGTCGTCATAAAAAACTTCTGGTACAGTTCCTTGTTCAATTGATTGAAAATCAGACTCCTCTTGGTAGAAACCAGTGCGGAATCGGTATTGGCATTCTCCTTATCCCCGATGTACATGATGGACTGACTCTTTTTGTATACGTCATCCAGCATGCGCACAAAATCCTGCTTATAGTTCCGGTAGTCGCGGTAACTCTTTGCCACAATGGGCTTTACCTGCTCCAGCGCGCTTTCCACAATATTATGCATGACAGGAATCGGAATCTCTTCCTGTTCAAGCTCGTCCACTTTATCTACCACATACTGACAAATATGCCTCTTCTCTTCCTCCGTGAATTTGGTGAGAGCGCGGTACGCACTTTTACCAACAGCATTTACCACCTTCTGTACATTGAAGGATTCCTTGCTCCCGTCCTTTTTAATCACTTTAACGTCCTTTTTTGTCTTGTATTCGGCGCCGTAATCCAAAGTGTCCTCGCCTTCCTGTTCTACTGCAATGCTCATTTTGTTCCCTTCCGGATTTATTTCAGGCGGCACGGTTATAACTGACAACCAGCGACACGCATGTCACAAATCCACTATATATAGTATTATTCTCTTTTTGCACCCAATATTTAGCGGTGTATTTTCAGTATAAGAG
>CAMWLB010000358.1 GCA_947174985.1 uncultured Lachnospiraceae bacterium
GACTGTAAATCTGCTGCAAATTGCTTCGGTGGTTCGAATCCACCTCCATCCATTACTTTGAAAGGTTAGTGATTTTGGAATAACCTTTTGGGGTGTGAATATAATATTAATATCGCGGGGTGGAGCAGTCTGGAAGCTCGTCGGGCTCATAACCCGAAGGTCATAGGTTCAAATCCTATCCCCGCTATTCAATGCCCAGATAGCTCAGTTGGTAGAGCAGAGGACTGAAAATCCTCGTGTCACTGGTTCGATTCCGGTTCTGGGCATTCATCATGTAAAAAAATAAGGAGCACTAGCTCAGTCGGTAGAGCACCTGACTTTTAATCAGGTTGTCGGGGGTTCGAATCCCCCGTGCTTCATCGCGGAGCACAGTCGTTGGTACAAATCGCCGTGTTTTATAAGACCTTAAGGTCTTTTTTTGTGCTTAAAAATAGAGAATGTTTGTACCTTTTTGATTATGGTGCTATTCTTTTGAAAGGATTAATGGTATAATAAATACTAAATTGACCCGTCAGGATACAATATGGTTTTAGGATGGAAAACGAAATGAAAAAGTTCACCAAAGACGAAATTGAGAAAGACGTAAAAAGCACAAGTGTGGACCAAAAGAGTGGCGAAACAGCTAGTGATGTAAGACTAAATCAGGAAAGTACAGAAGCAGCAAATGCAGAACCAAGTCAAGAGGGCGCAGAAGCAGCAGCAAATGCAGAACTAAAGCAAGAAGATACAGAAACCGTCGCAAATGCAGAACTAAGTCATAAGGGTACAGAAACGGCTGCTAATACAGAGTCAAAGCAAGAAAGTGCAGAAACAGCCGCTAATACAGAATCAAAGCAAGCGGACACAGAAACAACCGATAATGAAAAACCAAATCAGGAAGGTTTGGAAGCGGAAAATGCTGAGAAACAAAAGCTGAATAAGGGTGTGGACGGCAGCTCTGATGGGATACAGAAAGCTGATGATGGGCAGAATGAAATCAGTGAAGAGGGAGATGTTGTTAAGAAAAGGCATAAGAAGGGACGTCTTGCTGCTGTGCTGTTGGTGATATTTTTTGTAATTGCACTGGCGTTTGCATATGGCAGAGGCGTTTACTATTACAAAAGGAGTTTTTTTCCTCAGCTTGAGATCAATGGCGTAAGCTGCGGAAATATGAGCCTGCAGGAAGCGGCAGATAAAATACAGCAATGGTATGTTGACAATTACAGCCTGAAGCTGCTTGACAGGGAGGGCGAAGAACTCATGGTGGTCTTGCCATCTGATATACAGATGGTATTTCCTGTTGAGGAGGAGTTGTCAAAGATTCTGGAAGGACAGAATGCATACAAATGGTTTATATATGTTTTTTCAGAAGAAGGTGAAACCAGAGAAATTGTAATTTCACCGCAATATGACATGGCAAAATTGCAAAGGCTATTAGAGCAGAGAGGATTATTTGATGTTTCTCGTGGCGAAGCGCCTCAGGATGCATATATCAGCGAATATCAAGAGGAATTGAAACAATTTGTAATTGTGCCTGATAGGGAAGGTACGGTGCTGGAGCAGGAAACAACCATAGCGTGTACGGCAGAGGCTTTGACCAGCATGCAGGATTCTCTCGATCTGTATGAAGCAGGATGCTTTAAAATAGCAGAAATTACTGCGGACAATGAACAGCTTAAGAAAAGACTGGAAGCGTTGAACAGAGTGGTAGGAACTTGTATTACCTATGACTGGAACGGGTCACAGGAGATATTGGATGGCGAACTGATTCATCAGTGGATGGTACTTGACGGCGACGAGATTACGCTTGACGAGGAGCAGGTTGCCGCATATGTTGCGCAGATGGCAAAGGAATATGACACATATGGCAAAAAGCGGAAATTTGTTACAACTTCCGGTCTGACATTGACACTTCCTAGCGGAGCCTATGGATGGAAAACGGACAGAAACGCAGAGACGGAAGCTTTGATAGAATTGATTCTGGCAGGCGCTGTTACAGAGAGGGAACCCATATACACTTATCAGGGCTGGGTGAAGGGAGAAGATGATATCGGCGATTCCTATGTGGAAATTAATCTGACGGACCAGCATTTATATTTGTACATTGACGGAGAAGTGGTTTTAGAAACTGATTTTGTGTCGGGAAATGCAGCAAATGGTAATTCTACGCCGGCGGGCGTGTTTGGATTGACTTATAAGACACGAAATGCCGTGCTGCGCGGACCCGATTATGAGACGCCGGTTAGTTACTGGATGCCTTTTAATGGAAATATAGGCATGCACGATGCGACATGGAGGAGAAGCTTTGGAGGAGATATTTATCTGACAAATGGGTCGCACGGATGTATCAATCTTCCGCTGAAGATGGCAAAGACTATATACGAATATATGTCTACCGGTTTCCCCGTGATTTGTTATTATTATTGACACGAAAGTACAAGAGAGACTGTGAGGAGATTTTTTATGAAAGGCGAAAAATTTCGAAATTGCAGGCAGGCTGAAAAATGGATAAAAAAATACAGGGAGCAGCATAGGCGGCATAGGCAGATAGTGCGTAATGCCGCAGATATTCTGAAATCTCCCAATTTTAAAAAGACAAAAACATATATTCAGCATGGAAATATGACGGTAAACAGCCATTGTATGGATGTGGCAAGGTATAGCCTTGCCATTAGTGAAAAGCTGGAAAAACTGGGTGTTAAGTGCAAAAAAGATGAATTGGTGAGAGGCGCGCTTTTACATGACTATTTTTTATATGACTGGCATAATGCCGGCAGACAGGGCAGATTGCACGGTTTTTACCACCCGGGTATAGCGCTTCGCAATGCAATGAAGGAGTATAAGCTGACGCCGAGGGAGAAGGATATTATTAAAAAGCATATGTGGCCGCTGACTGTAGTGCCCCCCATGTACAGGGAAGCGTGGATAGTCACAACTGCAGATAAATGGTGCTCCCTTCTGGAAACTTTCCATGTTCATAAAGGGCATGGAGCAAGCCGAATGGGAGAGGAAGGCTGAGCATGGGAAGCTTGCAGAAAAGGCTGGAGGAATATGCCAAATCTGATTATTATCCATATCACATGCCGGGACACAAGAGGCGGTTGTTTGGAGAAGCGCTGGCGCCAATAGCGGCATGGGATATTACAGAGATAGAGGGTTTTGATAACTTACATGACGCTAGGGGAATTTTGCATCGGTTACAGCTGCGGGCCGCGGAGATATATGGTGCTGAAGAAAGTTTTTTTCTGGTAAATGGCAGTACATCGGGGATTTTGAGTGCTGTGTCTGCAGCCTTGCCGAAAAGAGGAAAGCTGCTAATGGTGCGGGGAAGTCACAAATCCGTGTATCATGCAGCATATTTGAGAAGTTTGGAGATAACTTATTTATTGCCGGGCATCCATCCGGAGTTTGGCTGTATGCTGGCGGCAACTGCA
>CAMWLB010000359.1 GCA_947174985.1 uncultured Lachnospiraceae bacterium
ACTCTAATAAATTATATATACAAAGCAGTTTGCAGCAGATATGCAGAAGGCTTCAGTCCATCGACCGCCTGCAGGCCAACCGCCGTATGCCACGCATACCCCTTTGCGCGCTTATCCGGCTCTTTCTGCCGGATATATTCTTTAAAAATATCCTCATTCATTTCGGCTTATCTCCTCCACAAGCTTCGTCTGCAGCATCCAAACGCCCACGTCCTTTATCTCTCCATCCTTTATCAGACGGACGCGCAGCAGACAGTTCTGCGAATTTGGCAATCCTTCCACTGTAAAAAGGTAAGTCACACCGTCAAACTCCTCAAACCATAGCTGCCACAAAAAACTACGTTTCGGCGCCAAATCCTCTACGATTCCGTCAAATAGAATTTCTCCGAATTTCCCGCCTCTGTAACCGTACATGGAACACACCAGAAAAAAGCCCTGATGGTAACTGGAAGGGTAATAATAATATGTCCTATAATACTCCGCCGTCCCGTCGTTGTCCACGTCTGCCGCAATGTACGGGCTGACGTCCTCACTGTCCGCGTAATAATCAAAACGTTCACCCAGATTTTTAAGCAGCCGCGCTGCATCCCGCGGTATCTCTTCTCCATTGCCCTGTCCTTCATAAATCCGATACTCTGCACATGCCGAAAGTACCTCGCTGTACACTTCC
The DNA here is from genome assembly GCA_947174985.1 of uncultured Lachnospiraceae bacterium. GTDB lineage: Bacteria > Bacillota > Clostridia > Lachnospirales > Lachnospiraceae > Acetatifactor. Next base: position 671 of record CAMWLB010000359.1, read on the forward strand.
TCCACATAAGAAGAAACCGCATCCGGCAAGTCCTCACTGTATAAAAGCTTTGCACTGCTTTCCCCTGCGTCCGCGGACAGGGACAGATAATAATACTCCCATTCGCCCGCTTCTCCCAACGCCACAATATTCATTCCTGTCAGCATTTTCGTACCAAAATCATAATCTGTGCTGACACAGTACAGCTTGCCTTCATAAGCTATCATGCGGCTGTCATCGCCCCTGAAATACATACAGAGCGTATCCTGATGCGCCATGCCTGCTCCCTCGTCCCTGTACCATTGTAAAAATACCGCCCCAAAGGTTCCGTCGCAGTCCTCGCTCACCAGATAGTTTACGGTTCCGTCCGAAGCCGCCCAGCGATACGCCCAGTCACAAAGCCATCCTGCATAGGAGCCGTCCTCATTTGCCAACTCCCATGATTTCAGATTCCAGTTACCATATTGCAGAAAGTCTTCCGTGTCCTTTTTTGTATCAATCATATACGGTTCCAGACAGCTTTCCTTTTCCACTTCTCCTGAAAGAATACGGGTATATTCCTGCCTGACAAGGGATAGCAGACCCTCCGGAAGCGGCGTCTCTCCCTGCGTATATGTCACTGAAAACTCACCTTTGCTTTCTTCCGCCTGCTCTGCCAGATTTTCCGCCCACCACATCTTGGCCGCTTCTTCTGCTTCCTCCAGCCCTTCAAAGAGCAGCATCTCCTTCTGCACTCCAAAGTCATTTCGCCCGTAAGAGCTTCGATGGGTTTCAATTAAAACCTCCTCTAGATAGACAAGCTGGCAGGTTACAATCGGCATCCTGCTGTCCCCTTCTATCAGGTACGCAGACAAAACAGGGTAATCTTCTCCGTAAAGCTCTGTAATTTCAAAGGTCACAGTTTTTCCCGAAAATTCCATAAACCACATCTGATTGACGGGACAGGCGCTCCTGCCGTATAGGTTGACATATTCTGCCCTGTACCCGCCGCCCTGTTCCACCAGCAGTTTATTTCTGCCATTGTTGTCCCGCCAGAACAGCTCTATGCTGCCGTCGTTGTCATAATCTGCGCCTGCTACATAACAGCGCATGTACCAATTTAAGAGATTTTCTTCGTCATAACTGCTGAAATCCTTCACCTGCGACTGCGCAATCTTTTTCTGTTCCTCCTTCGCAAGCTGCGGCATCTCCTCATCGCCCCAGATGATTTGCTCCCTCTGCAGCTTATAGGCAAAGAGAGCGGCATTCTCCTCAATATATTCCTTCACACAATAGGTCAGGACATTCCTGTTATCCGCATACAGATAACGCGCCGACACCGCCGCCCTGTCCTGTATAATCAGCCTGTATTCATAAGCAAACTTCCCATCGTCCCGCATCCTGAACCGCTCTAAAATAAGTCCCGGAAGCACACTTCTGTTCCCGTCCGGATCCGAAGGCTTGTCTGCAAGCAGGTAATAGGTATTTTCCCCTCCCGAAAAAATCACCATCTGCCTTGCGTCTCTTGCGCCATAACTGCTATAACCGACTCCTGTATCCATAATGCTGAGGCTTACACCGTATCCCTCCTCTGTCCGGTACAGCAGAAAAATATTGCTGCTGTCCTCATACCAAAACAGCAGTTCCTTTCCTTCTTTCTCATCCAAATCCAGCGCATATATCTGATAAATATTGTCCATATCCGAAAAATAATCCACAAAAGAAGGATTGTTTTCCGCCGCCCACTCTTCCATAAGCTGCACAAATTCTGGACAGATTGCCAGAAGCTCCTCGCTGTCTATAAGCTGCTCTTCCTCTCGATAGGCAGCAAGCGCCCCGTCAAAATCACGCCGCGAAACATACTCCTGCAAATCCGCAAGAATATCCTCGTCCAGCCCCATTTCGTAGTCCCTTTTCACATAACACTCCTGCACCGGCATAATCCCTACGGGCTGCGCTGACGCATACGCCTGCATCTCCGAAAAAGAACTATATAAACGCTTTTCCTTTGTTCCTCCTATACGCGCCTGCCCGCTTTCTGCTGTCGCCACAGCCGAACAAAACAGTGCAGCCACAGCCGCGGCAAAGATAGCTGCTATCCTTTGTTTTTTCATATATTTATACCCCATGTCCGCTCCGGCGGATTGAAAACATTTTTCAGGCAATCAGCACGGCTGCCCGATAAATTGGAAGTTATGGCTGTAATTCTTTTATGAATCTCTGCATCCGTTCGGTTACTAATTCGCTCCTTGTCATTGCGACAAGCTCGTCTTTACTAACCCATTTGTAATCGGAAGTTTCTCCGTTCTGAAGAATGATGCTATCTTTGGGACAATCCGTTACACATAAGAACTCCACATACAAGGAGTGGTTTTGCTCATTGACTACACGACCAACTTCAGCAAGCTTTTTCGCAGCAATTCCTGTCTCTTCATATAACTCTCTGATTGCACAATCAAGTGGAGCTTCTCCTTGAAGTGCCGACCCGCCTGCGGTGGCTTCCCACATACCGCCGAAATGTTTGCGGCGGTCGCGCTGCATCAGCAGATAGTCCCCGTCTGTATGTTTTACAATAATATCACATACAAGATGGAAAAGCCCATCCGGGATTGCCTCACCACGAATCAGAGCAACATTACTAATGTGATGAAAATTCTTATCGTAAGCATCCCATAGTTCCATGTATTTTCCTCCACACATTCAAAGTTGTTATTACATTCCAAACGGGCAGGCAGCCATACAAAGACCGCAGGCATTTT
>CAMWLB010000360.1 GCA_947174985.1 uncultured Lachnospiraceae bacterium
TTCAGTCTTGACATCCGTCTGGGGCTGTTGGGATAGCTCCGGCGTAATCTCCGTGCCCAAGAGTTATTTCTTATACAATTGGCATTATAGTAAGACAATAAGTAATACTTTAACAGCCGGATTCAACCATAGAGATTGAAGTCCGACCGGAAAAAGAATTATTAAAAGAAGAAATATCTGTTGAGAGGTTACAATGTCAATCTGTGATTAATGCATATATAGGGGAAGAGAACCGGACACAGGCCCTAAAAATCAGATGATGATATTGAATAAATAGCCGGAGATGACGGCCGCAAGGAAAATTATAGCACTGATCATCTCCCCAATTTTATTCTTAAAGATAAAATATTATTTAAATTTTTGCTTCCACAAAGAGGGTGAACACTTGTACTTGGCGGTAAAAAGTTTCGTAAAGTGTGAACGATTGCGGAACCCGACTTGAATGTAGGTATCGGTTACACTGGTGCCATTTGAGAGTAGGTCGGCGGCTTTCTCAAGACGTCGTTCGATAAGCCATTTCTGTGGAGTAAGTGGTGAGAGTCTGGCGAAATCCCGTTTGAAAGTTGCAAGCGACCGACCTGTATATGTAGCGAATTCCTCTATACTCATATCCTCAGTGAAATGCTCCTCCATGAATTTGAGCAGATCTATCTTCCAATCCTCGTTAAAATCAAACAGTGTTGGATAGAATGCCGGATCAATCTGCAGTACACACCCTAAGGCCTCAGTAAACTTCATGTCAAGAAATTCCTGTGACGGCTCAACTTTATTATCAAGGAATGGACGAAGGGATGCAAAGAGGCTGTCAAGATAAAGATTGGAATCAATCTTTATAGCTGATGAATCAAGGCGTTTTACATCCACCGGGAGACTGGTATGGTTGATATGTCGGAAATAATTGCGCAATGCCGGACGTCTGAACCTTATACTCATAGCACGATAAGGTTTATCACCGGCAGAATGCTTGTGTATTCTTATTTGGCAATCCCGCTTCAAAAACAGATACTCTCCCTTTTTTACGGTAAAGTTCCGCTCATTATCCACAATATCTATCTCACCTTCACAGACGAGGATAAGGGAATGATTTGCCAGACGGTGCTCCTGAAGGTTTTCGCCCGGCATAAAGCAACTGAATATAACGGATTCATGGTCGCGCACACTGTTTTCGCTCAGTTTCATGAATACAAATTTAATAAATTACCACCAGTTAAACAAGCTTTTACCTTTGTCTTGTGTTGCTATGAGGCTCATTTCTCCATCGGTAAGACTGAAATCGAGAATTGAAAGATTCTCAATCATACGTTCCCGATGTGTACTCTTTGGTATAATCACTATATTGCGTTGATAAAGCCAGCGAAGCACCACCTGTGCCACGCTTTTCCCATGAGCCTCCGCAATAGAGACCAATACCGGATTATTGAAAATTCCATTTTTACCGCAAGCAAGAGGAGACCATGCTTCCAATACTGTGCCGCATTCTCCACATCGCCTATACATATAGTCCTGCTGTCGAAACGGATGTGTCTCAATCTGATTGACTGCCGGAATAATATTGCAGTGCTTTAGCAGGTCTTCAAATGTATCATCAATAAAATTCGCCACACCTATAGCCCTTAGCTTGCCGGCTGTAAGGGCATCCTCCATTGCGCGGTAAATTTCTTTATAATCACCGGAGGGTTCATGTATAAGCAGCAAGTCTATGTAATCCATGTCAAGACGACGCAAGGATTGCTCTATTGACCTTATAGTATCGGCATACCCTTGTCCTCCCCATAGTTTTGTCGTAATGAATACCTCGTTTCGGGCTTTTCCTGAAGATCGTACAGCACTGCCCACTTCCGCTTCATTATAATAACATTGAGCGGTGTCAATGGACCGATAGCCTACTGAAAGAGCGTCAAGTACACATCTTTCCGTTTGTGAAGGGGAAATCTGATATACCCCGTATCCTATCCGGGGCATCTTTACTCCGTTGTTTAATGTAATTGTATTCTCCATATCAATTCAATCTTAAAAGGGCGACTCCTGCCGCGATAAGCAATAGTCCGGCATACTGACGGATACCGATTTCTCGTTTAGCTGCTCCGAGCCATCCATTTTTGTCAATAAACAAACTTATCGTCAGCATTCCGCAGATACTCGTGACAAGCAACACGCCAATACTTACTTTGTCTGCGAAAAAAGCAAATCCTGTGACGAACGTTCCGCCGATAATTCCACCCAGCCATGCCCACCACGGACAGCTGAGTGAGAAAATTTGTGGTAGATGTATTCTATCGGACCGTGTGATCAGCACTGTAATTGTCAGCAAAAAGGTTGCAGTCAAGAAAGTTATTAAAGCAGCATATACAGATGACGAGAGACTTCCTGCAAGAAGTCCGTTCATAGGTGGCTGCATAGCATAAATTGCGCCGCCGCTGAAGCCAACTATTTGCCATATAAGTGTCCCTTGCTTTGCATGGTTCTTTTCTCCACGTCTTAACACCACCATTATCACCCCTGTAAGGATGATGACTAATGACATGGCACGCAACAATCCGAAAGTGTGTACCTGACTTCGTAACATCCCGAAGTGGTCAATAAGTAACCCCATACTGATCTGACCGAGCATGGGCATCAGAACTGTCTGCATACTTCCCAGTTTCGGGAAAATGATGATATTGACAGTAAGTGCATACACTCCACATAGTCCACCCAACCATGCCCATAATGGTAAATCCCTGAATAATGAGGTGGAAAAGAAAAGATTTCCACGCTCAATCAGTGTGGCGACGGCGAGAAATACCGACCCAATCACAAATTGAACCAATGATGCGACCAAGGGAGAGCTGACAGACAGCCGCAAGCGTGAATTTGCAGCTGTCTGAATCGGTGTCAGTACCCCTAAAAAGAAGATAATCAGCAAATATTCCATCTGTTTAGGGCTATAGCTTGTTCCGCAACCTTCCTGCTTCAGCAAGGTTGGTTATCATGCCTCCGTATGTCAAGCCAAAAAGTCGGCAGAAGATTCCCATAGTGTAGTTACCCGCCTCAAGCATTGTTGCTGATGGTCCTGCTCCCTGAAAAATAAAGAACAATGTTTTTCCGGCAAGCTTTTTTTTCTTATGCGATTCGTATATGCGGTCAAGCAATGTCCTGAACTGCCCGGTCATGGAATGCCAGTAAACCGGAGATCCCATAACAATTACGTCGGCAGCGATGATAGCGTCAATAACATCCACGAATTGATCATCGGCATAAGATTGACCTAACGGATAGACTTTATAATCTATAAGATTCAAAGTCCGGTAATCTTTTCCTTCGAGCAGCCGTTCTGCCAAAGCAGCTGTATTTCCGTGTTTATTGGGACTTCCGTTGATAAATAGTATTT
>CAMWLB010000361.1 GCA_947174985.1 uncultured Lachnospiraceae bacterium
ATCATATAGAGCAGCATTGCCGCCACCATGGAGCAGCCGATGGACATCCATGTTTTTCCTTTGGCTGCCGCACTCGCTGCAAAATCAATTCCCACGAAAACAGCCACCATACCGAGTTTGGAGAGCATACACATGACGACCCCGTATATCCCTGCCGCACCTGTATCAAAAGGAAGCCCCGCAATCGCGCCACCGAGAGCAGTACCCACAAAGAAGCCGAGAAACATCAGCGCACAGCCCGCAAAGCACACAATAGTTTTGGAGAACACATAATCGGCTTTTCCTGCCCGGACAGTAAAAATGTTTTTCGCATAACCGCTCCTGAAATCATCTGCGACAAACACACACACCAGCGCGGCAATAAAGAAGTACAGCATATTGATATTGCACATGGTCGTCAGATCCATTGCCATAGGATTTGTCTCGCTGCTGATTGTGCCGATGGCCTGCCAAGTGTTCGTAAAGGTATCCATCACCGCCGCGTCCGTGGCGGAATCTGCGGAAGCGCCGCCCAAAGATGTGGTCATCACCAACATGAGAACCGGCATGGCAAGACAGATGCCTGCCATAATATAGAAAAACCGTGTCGTGAACATTCTGCGGAAGTCCACTTTCAGCATACTGCCAAGCCGTCCTGCAAAACTGCTTTTTTCAAATTTCATTTCCATGTTATCTGACCTCCTTTTCGTGCATCAAATCGATGTAGTATTCTTCCAGACCGATTTTTGACCTGCTGATTTCGCTGACCATAATACCATTCTCATACAGAGGAACAACAGGTTCCTCCGGCGCAGCCTGGTCGTACACACGGATATGCTCGCTTTCGTCCTTTTCCACGCGGGAATACTTGCAGGACAGCAGCGCCTTGGCACGGTTCATTTCCGCCGTTTGCAGGGAAATATAGGTGCGGCATCCCTCGTCCAGTTCTACGGCAGTCATTTCCTTAATCATTCTACCGCCTCGGACAATGCCGTAATGGGTGGCGATTTTTTCAAGCTCCCCAAGAATATGGGAGGAAATCAGCACTGTGCGGTTCTTGTCTTTGGTGATTTCCACCAACACCTCGCGCATGATCCGCATACCATCTGCGTCCAGACCGTTGATGGGCTCGTCCAGCACAAGCAGAGCCGGGTCGCCCAGCAGAGCCATAGCAATGCCGATACGCTGTTTCATTCCGAGGGAGCAGTTTTTGAATTTGTTGGAGGCCGCGCCCTCCATGCGGACAATCTTTAAAACCTTTCCGATTTCTTCTTCAGCGTTCTTCAGTCCAAGGTTAGCAGCCTGCAACATCATATTTCCCCAAACACTCATATTTGGAAAGCAGCCCGGCGCTTCTATCAAAACACCGATTTTTGCCCGTACATCCGGATTGGTGTAATCCCGTCCATATAGCTTGATTGTTCCTCCGCTTGGCGGCATCAGTCCGCAGATCAGTTTTTCTGTAGTGGATTTCCCGGAGCCATTCTCACCAATAAATCCGTAGATTGCGCCGGCGGGAACCGTCATATTGAGACCTTTCAGCGCCTGCTTGTTTCCGAAATTTTTAGTAAGTCCTTTGATTTCGATTGCGCTCATCTTATGCCACCTCCTTAATACACATCACATCTCGACAGCACAAAGGAGCCGAGCAGATTATAAATGACCATCCATGCCACGGAGACAACGCTGCAGATAAGCAACGTCAGGATACCACCAGACAGGCAGGCATACACTGAGGAGCCGTAGAGGAATACATTGAGCAGTGAATTGTTGCCGATAATGGCCGCTGCGCCGATAATCGGAATACCTGTGCCGAGAAAGAACGAGGAAGCAACAGAAATTCCAAAATAACGCCGGAAGATCACATTAAGGAAAGTGTAAAGACTTGCCCAGCCAAGACTCATAACCATCTTACCGAGAATGGCGACGACCAGCGAACCGACATTACACTCAAAAGAAAGACCGGCAAAAAGTCCTCCGACAATACCACCAATGAGATATGTAACACACATACAAGCCATGGAAAACGCACCGGTAAGAGACTTTGACAGCATATAGTCCCGCTTCTTGGCGTGGGTGGTAAAAAGCTGCTTCACATAACCGCTGCGGTAATCGTGACCGATGAAGATGGAAACCATAATGCCCCCGAAAATGAATACCATATTCATGTTTGCATACTGGCCCATATCACTGATAATATAAATGGGATCGTTTGCCGCAATGATATTCCAGGCATTGACATAGAGTGGATTGGATAAGCCATCCTCTCCCGGCAGTGCAGTCATACTCACAATCATAGCCGGAATCACCGCCGCAATAATAAGAAAAATGTAGAACATCGGCGTATGGAACAGCCGATAAAAGTCCACGCCCAGCATCCCCTTGATCCTCTTGGAAAAACCGGGAGATTCAAATTTCAATTCATGTGTTGCCGTCATTTCTACGCCTCCTTCCTGCTCATAAGCTCAACATAGTATTCTTCGAGCCCGATCTTATTCTTTTTCAGTTCACTGACGGGGCAGCCGTTTTCCATGAGGTACTTTACGATTCCCTCGGTGTCGTCCACATCATAAACCCGAATATACCCATCCTCAACCCGGACATCGGAAAACTTCTGTTGCAAAAGTTTAAATGCATCGGTCATATTTTTAGTTTTGAGAGATGTAAATACTTTTGCCCGCTGCTCCAAGTCCTTTGCGGAAAGTTCCTGAATCATCCTGCCCTGACGGATGATCCCATAATGGGTGGCGATTTTCTCAAGTTCTCCGAGAATATGGGAGGATATGAGGACGGTACAGCCGTATTGTTGTGTGATGTCCACCAAAATTTCCCGCATCATTTTCATACCATCGGCATCAAGCCCGTTGATTGGCTCATCAAGGATCAGCAGCGCCGGATCACCCAAGAGCGCCATGGCAATGCCAATGCGCTGCTTCATACCCAGAGAACAGCTCTTGAATTTGATCCGGGCAGAATCTTCCATGCGGACGATTTTCAGCACCCGGTCAATCTCTCCGGCACGGTCGGAAAGACCTAAGTTGATTGCCTGCATCATCAGATTGTCCCAAACGCTGGAATTTGGGAAGCACCCGGCGTTTTCAATAAGCGCGCCCACCCGGATACGGACGCCGGCATCGGTGTAGTCTTTTCCGAACAGTTTGATACTGCCCTTGTCCGGAACAAGATGCCCGCAGAGCAGTTTTTCGGTAGTGGATTTACCAGAACCGTTTTCACCTATAAAGCCGTAGATAGCCCCCACGGGGACAGTCATATTAAGGTGATCCACAGCATACAATCCGCGAAAACTTTTTGTTAGATTTCGGATTTCTATTGCATTCATTTCCAAACCTCCTGTTTTCGATTTAATGGGCTTATTTTATAG
>CAMWLB010000362.1 GCA_947174985.1 uncultured Lachnospiraceae bacterium
AAGGAGAATGTCAGGATTTCCTTTTCGGATAACGGAAACGTCCAGGAAACCGTCCTTGTGGATTTGGACCTGCTCCTGGAGGCAGTGGAAAATGTGCTTCAAAATGCATTCCGGTATGCACGGGAATATATCGAAGTCACAGTGCAGCATGAGAAAAACAGACTGGTCATTTATGTGAGGGATGACGGAGAGGGCTTTTCCGAAAAGGCACTCAGGGAAGCGGATGCAGCCTATTTCAGGGAAGGAAAAGAGGGGGAAGAGGAGGGGCACTTTGGAATCGGGCTCTCGATTACCAAGATGCTCAGCGAAAAGCATGGCGGCGGGCTAAAGCTGTTTAACAGCATAGAGGGCGGCGCGGTTACGGCGGTTTCTTTTTTCGCGGGCTGAGCGGCGTTTCTGTTGCTTCCTATAATACAGAGCATGAATACTACGGCAACGTAAAGTATAAATCTCCATGCAGAGTGATGACGATATTGACACTGCTGCATGGGGATTTCTTTTTGTATGTAATGTATCGGTTACGGCAGGTTTGGAGATAATATGCAGAAATCCTTAGACGAAGCCTTAGAATTTCTTAAGCCCACATAGAGAATTCGTAGAGATTTTCCCTTTATACTGAGGATACTTTCAAGAAAGGAGAATTGTGATACAGATGGAAACGGCAATTGAAATCCGGAATCTGACGAAAAATTACGGAAAAAAGCAGGCACTGTCAGCGGTGAACCTCACCATACCCCAGGGAATGTTCGGGCTGCTTGGGCCCAACGGCGCAGGAAAAACGACTTTAATGAAGATATTGACGACACTTCTTAAAAAGACAGAGGGAGATGTAAATATCTGCGGCATACCGGTTGAGAACAGCAAGGAAATACGGCATATGACAGGCTATCTGCCCCAGGATTTTTCCATGTATGGAAATATGAGCGCTTATGAAGCATTGGACTATCTGGCGCTGCTTTCGGGCATGAGCAGGGCAGAGCGGAAAAGCAAAGTGCCCGAAATGCTGGAAAAGGTCAATTTATTGGAAAAGCAGAAGACAAAGGTAAAATCCATGTCCGGAGGGATGAAGCGGCGTCTGGGAATCGCCCAGGCAATCATACACGACCCGAGGGTGATCATTGTAGATGAGCCTACGGCAGGGCTGGATCCGGAGGAGCGAATCCGTTTCCGGAATCTGTTGTGCGAGATTGCAAAAGACAGAATTGTCCTGCTTTCTACCCATATTGTGGGAGATATTGAGGCAACCTGCGAAAATATTGCTGTGTTGAATCAGGGGAAGCTCTGCTTTCAGGGCAAGGTGGCGGAGCTGCTTTCCTTCGTAGAGGGGAAAGTGTATTCTGCAGAAATCGCCGCAGTGGAACTGGAAAAAGTAAAGGCGAAATACATGGTGACAGGAATCCTTGCAATGGGAAGTGCGGCAAATGTAAAGATTATAGCGGAAGAAAAACCTTTCCCCCAGGCGAAGCGGGTGCAGCCGGATGTAGAGGATGCCTACATGTATCTCATGAATAAGAGATGAAGATTTTTCCTGACGGATGCGGATCAACAGATGTGAATGGAAACAGAAAGGAACCAGAGCTTATGTTTGGAACATTGTTTTTGAAAGAATGCAGGCAGGTTTTGAGAAGCCTGGTATATTATATCTATGTCATAGTCTTTGTTTTGTTTATGACCAGCCAGATGAGCAGCGAAGGAAGCGCGGGGTTCCGGGAGCCAATGCCGGGTGAGTCCTATTATGGGGAAACCATAACCCACGACGAAACTCTGATCATGGAAGGCACTTTGAAAAATTTGCTGCAGGGGATAATTTATAATTCTTTTGCTACTTATCCAATGGGATTTTATAAGGAGGTGAAGCTTAGCGACAGCGAGGCAGTGCAGGCAAAGGAAATTTTGGAACGCTGTACAGGCAAAACATTTGAAGCACTACAGGAAGAGATGATAAATTATTATAATCAATTTTCAGCGGAGAATCCGGAAGTCGCCATGGAAGCAGCAAATTATAAGGTACCTGTAAAAGAAGGATTTACCTATGAGGAATTTGGGGAGGCGATGGAAGAAATCTGCCGTATTGTGGGCAAGGGCTCTGATTATGAGAAAGATAATTACGAAAACAGGATTGAAGTGCCTATGACCTATGAGCAAGCGAAGGAAGAGTATGATAACCTATGCACAAAAGACCGCCTGACACGGGCATGTATGCGCCTTTTCTGTGATTATGCGGGGATTGTGCTTGCTATTCTTCCGATTTTCGTGGGTGTATCCAGAGCGCTCCGGGATAAGAGGGCAAAGGCGCAGCAGGTGATGTTTTCCAAGCCGGCTTCCGGTGCCCTGATCATTGTCAGCCGTTATCTGGCTAATCTGGCCATGCTCTGCCTTCCTGTGATAGCTACCGCCTTTTTATTGCAGCAGCCCTATTATTATAAAGCACAGACGTTAGGGGTACAGGGAGATATCTGGGCATTCCTGACGGTGCCGGGCGTATGGCTGGTTCCGGAGATTATGATCGTGCTGGCGCTGTCATTTCTGATTACGGAGTGTACTGACACTATCCTGGCAGTGTTTGTGCAGGTTGCATGGGGAATCGGGGGCCTTTTTGGCGCAACTACATTGGTAGGAAATTTTGGGTTGAAGCTGGTGGCAAGGTGGAATACCCTAGGGGAAACCGCGCTGTATGTTTCTCAGGAGAAGGCATTATTGTATAATCGGGGATATTATTTTCTGCTGTCCATTCTTTGTGTAGTTCTTACAGTCATTGTGTATGAGAGAAAGCGTGGAAGGGGAGGAAGCTTGTTATGGAAAAATACGAAAAGCTAACCGCGAGTTTTGTAAAAAGGTATTATTATCCCCATCTTTTGCTGGTTCTCCTGTTTGTGGCGGTTTCTGACGGATTTGTCAGTTTTAAGGGATTGGAGAGTGCACAGGCGGCGAAGGTGATGGAGATGTATGCGGCATTCGTGGGAATCCTCTTGTTCACACCGCTGTTCATGCCGGAACAGGATAAGGAAATCTGGGATTTGGAGCGCAGCAAAGCGACGGATATGTGGAAGGTTTATCTGCCCCGTCTCATTCTGGCGCTGATTGGATGCCTGTTTACTGTCTCGCTGTTTGTATGGCGGATGAAGAGCGGTGGGGGAGCGTTTGAGGCAGATGCTCTTTTTAAGGGGGCGTGTTGTGAGATTCTGTTTCTGGGAAGCATTGGGTTCTTTGTTTCGGCAGTGACGAATCAGGTGGTGCTTGGGTATATGGCTGCAGTGGTTTATTTTGCAATGAATATAGGAGGAGGGAAATACTTAGGGAAATTCGCCCTGTTCCAGATGATGCGGGGAGAGTACGGGACGTGGATGTAT
>CAMWLB010000363.1 GCA_947174985.1 uncultured Lachnospiraceae bacterium
CCAACTCTCATCCAGCCTGCTGCAGATTCATTCATAACAAGCCACATATTGCCGGTTTCGCTGGTATATGCAATTTCAATTACAGAACCGGGAACCAGTGCTTCCAGAGCTTCCGGTGTAAATGCTGCACCTGCCTGTGACCATGCATCGCCTGAAACTGCAAATCCTTCAATTTCTACGGACTGTGCCAAATGGTAGTTAGGCGCTGCCTGACCTACTTTTGCACTAAATACTTCCCAGTCACCATCAGACTCACACTGCATGCTGCCGCCCCATGTGGACACGTCATCACCACAGTACTGTGCGATCATCTCAAAAGGAATCTGTACAGTCGTTTTGCTGTTATTGGTATAAGCATAGCCCTGTCCACTGCCGTCTGCATCACCTACACCAACTCTCATCCAGCCTGCTGCTGAATTGTTCATAACAATCCACATATTGCCTGTTGTGCTGGAGTACTCAAGTTCAAGTACAGAACCGGGAACCAGTGCCGCCAGAACGTCCTCCGGAATATCTCCGCCTGCCTGTGCCCACGCACCGCCTGAAGTTACCAGTGCATCAAACGATACCGGTTTTGTAACTGACACAAGATGGTTTCTGTCCACACCGCTGCCTGCAAATTTCTCAGGACCTACAAACGCTACAGAAGTATCTGCAGTGAGCAGGTTGCCGGAAGCATCAAGGAAACGAACGTTGTCGATGTAAAGGGTTGCGTTGCCGTTACCCTCAGTCACACCGTTGTCAGTCTTTAACTGCACCATGAAAATGTTGTTTGCACCATTGACAAATTCTTCTCCTGCCGCCAATGTTGCCACTACCTTAGCAGGATTCTTGGTTGCCAGATAAACGGACCAGTCATCGGTCGTTTCATTCTGATCCTCGCCGCTCCATGCAATCAGCTTGCCGGAAACCGCGCTGAACTTGCCATTGTCAAAAGAAGTACCCAATGTCAATTCGATGGTTGCCACCTTTGCCGCATCTGCGCCCAGAAGGCTTTCTACATCAAACGCTACATACGGCACCTTGCCTGTCAGGTTTTTCACCTGCAGTGCCTTGCTTCCATTAAAATCCGCAATGGAAAGCTCCACATCAGCAGCATCTGCCGGTGTTGTGTAGACTGCAACGAACGCCATATTGCCGTCCTCGAAATCGATGCTTGCAGCTTCGTCTACCGGTGTTGTATCTTCCGGTGCAGGTGTGCTATCTTCTGTAGTAGGAGCAGCACTGCTGGTGTCCGGAGTCTCATCAGCGGGTTTGTCGCCGCATGCTGCCATGGAAAGTACCATGGCTCCTGCCAAAAGGCAGGCTAAAAATTTTTGCCTTTTCAACTTTTTCAATCCTCCTTTTCTTGTTTAAAAGTTGACGGGTTCTGCAGAGAGTTTTATCCTACAATACCACTTCTCTCCACACCCTCTATAAAGTATCTCTGTAGTAAAAGATAAATCAGCACCACCGGAAGCAATACAAGTATAATACCGGCATCCAAATACAACTCCTGCAGGGTGACGGACAAAATTTTGTCCTGATTTGCAATCACACTCTGCAATGTTGCAATCTTCTTGCTAATTACAACATTTTCACTAATCAGAAATAACTTTGCATAAAAAGTATCATTAAACTGCCATACGATGGAGAATACCGTCACCGTAATAACAGCAGGCATTGCATTGCGCAGCATAATCTTGAAATAAGTATACCACACACCGCAGCCATCTACCAGTGCTGCTTCCTCAATTTCCTTAGGAAGTCCGCGGAAAAACTGGTTAAAGATATAAATATAGAGTCCTGACCTGACACCACACCCGAGCAAAGACATAATATACATGGGTACGGTTGTTCCCATCAGGTTGATGGGTGCGCCTTTAATAAGACTGACAAGCCCCAGCGGGTCAAACTCCCTGAAAGTCATGTACAGGGGAAGCATGATGGTGTGGGAAGGAATGACAATCATGACCACCACACAGCCAAACATAAACTTCTTGAACGGGAAATCAAATCTGGCAAAGCCATATCCCACCATGGAGCAGATTAAAAGCTGCAGCAGGGTCATCGTCAAAGTATAGAGCATATCCCTCGCCATAGTCGGCACATAGTCCATTCTGAGCGCCGCCAGAGAATATCTCTCCAGCGTCGGTTGTTTGGGAAACAGGAATACCATAGGGTCTATGGCATCGCTGTTTGAGGAGAAGGAATTTACAATAATACCGATAACAGGTGAAAGAATGACATAGCCGACGCCCACCAGAATGGCAATTTTCATCAACGTCATCGCAATATTTTTCACGCTGTTTCCCAGCTTTTTGCGCGTATCCACATTCTGCACTGCTGCTTTTATATTCTGTATATAGTTTGTCTTGGCAACTGCTTTCTGCATGTTTTCTCCTCCTTTCCCTAGTTATAGTAGAATGTCCGTTTCTGTATGAACCCGCAGATTACAACCAGTATGACGCAGGTAATCACCGTGGAAACCAGACTGAAAACGGAACTTAGTCCGTAGTTATACTGTTTAAACGCCACATCGTAGGCAAGGTCAACAACGGAAGATTCCGTAAAGCTGTCCACAATGGTAAATACCACGTTAGTGATAATATGGGGCATTACCATGGGGAAGGTTACCTTCCAGAAGGTCTCATAGCCCGTCGCGCCCTCAATCTTTGCCACCTCGTACATGGAACCCGGGATGGACTGCAGCGCTGCAATAAAGATGATAATCTGTACGCCACTCGCTGCAATGATATCATTGATACGTGCCACCGCCGAAACGATGTAATCCAATACCGAAGCCGGCAGTCCGAGGCTCATAAACATGCCGACCAGATAGTCTACGTCCAACGCCATTGTGCTGCCCGCTGTCGCCGCTTCTGCCACCTGCGTGGAAACACCGCCGTTCATCATCTTCATACTCAAATCCATCGCCTCTGAGATGGCGCCGGAGTTTAAGATAATCGGCAGGAAGAAGACTGCCCTTACAAAGAATCTGCCGGGGAACTTCTTGTTTAACAGCATCGCCATAAACAGACTGAAAAAGGTGATCAGCGGTACATCAATCAGCATGTTCATAACGGATTTTGTCAGTTCCTGTTTAAAGGTCGGGTGCACCGTAAAGGCATACCGGAAATTTTCAAACGCTACAAAATCCAGAGTGTAGCCGCCCTTTAAGGCATCGATGGTCATATTGGAGAATGCAAACTGTCCCGTCATGACAAGGCTTCGCACATAAAAAATCAGGAAGCCGGCCACCCAGGGCAGCACAAACAGGTATCCCATCAGGCTGCGCTTTTGGAGAAGAGTCAGTTTTTTCTTTTTTTTCATTTAAATCCCCTCCATTCTGTAGGACATGGCAGGTA
>CAMWLB010000364.1 GCA_947174985.1 uncultured Lachnospiraceae bacterium
GTGTGTTATCATTGTATTTGTTGTGCCCTTTTTTGGTTTTCATAAATGTATATATTTTGCGAAAGAAAAACCAGAAATTATATAGATGAATAAAAGAAAACGCGATATAAAATAGACACCCTGTTCTACTATAATAGAACAGGGTGTTTATTAAAATCAAATACTAATTTTATTATAAAAGTGCACCTTTTATCAGCCTTCCACAATCAGATAACGTCCATCACCTATGTCGAATACCTCGGAAGCTTCCAGTATTTCGTCGCCGACAGCAGATTCCACATCGATACCTTCTTCTTCAAAATACGCTATGACCTCGTCCACGGAATCGACCACCACCGCCATACATTCCTCAAGAAAAGCCTCCGCCTCCTCCAAATTGGCAGCGACATCCTCCGGAAAAAGCTGCGACTGGTTTTTCAAAAAACACTCTAATACTGCATCGTCAAATTCATGCATATGGATTCTCCTTTCGTTAAAGATATTGTAATAAATCAAGCGGTTTTTCAATCACATAGTCCGCATGGTTCTCCAAAAGTTCTTCCCGCTCCCTGAAGCCCCACAGCGCACCTATGGTGACTGCGCCCGCGGCTTTGCCAGTCTGCATATCGGTTCCTGTGTCTCCCAGATACAGAATATCCTCTGCGGTAAGATGAAGCTGTTCCAGAATCCGGAACACGCCTTTGGGACTCGGCTTTTTTTCAATTTCCGCCGTCTGCCCCTGCACCATGTCAAAATAGCCCTCGCCGAAAATTGTGTGAATGACATCCTTCGTTCTCTCATGGGGTTTATTGGAGAGGACTGCAATCTTGACGCCCTTTTCTTTCAGTGTGTCAAGCAACTCCCTGATACCGTCATAAGGAGCGACCTGATACATGCAGTACTCCTCAAATATCTTTTGGTATTCCACAAACGCCCTGTCGAAGTAGGCAAGACTTTTATCTCCGCCTGCCTGCAGGCAGCGCGCAATCAATGTATCCGCGCCATCTCCCACGAAATATTTATACTGCTCCCTGGTGTAAGGGCCGAAACCGAATTCTCCTACCGCCTTGTCGGCGCTTATCTTGATGGATTCCAGTGAATCGGTCAAGGTACCGTCCAAATCAAAAATCACTGCTTTTTTCATGATCTCATTTTCCTCTTTCCCGCAACTGCCGGCTGTGCCTGCGGTATTTTATCTACAGTCCTTCAGTTCCTGATAGAGCCTTCCCACGGGCAGTCCGACCACATTGTTGTAATCGCCGCGTATTTCCTTCACATAAGCGGCAAAACGCCCCTGAATCCCATAAGCGCCTGCCTTGTCCATAGGCTCTCCGGTTTCCACGTAGGCAGTGATTTCTTCCCTGCTCATGGGATAGACTGTTACCTCCGTCCTTTCATGAAAGGTATGCAGCTTCTCAGTTCCATTCTCCTGATAACAAAAGGTAACTCCTGTATACACCTGATGGGTATTGCCTGCAAGGAGCGTCAGCATCTCCACCGCCTGCGCCACATCGGCGGGCTTACCAAGTATCCTGCCGTCGTATGCAACTACCGTGTCTGCACCAATTACCAATGCTTTTTCTACACCTGCTGCCTGATGGCTGCCAGCTTCCTCTGCCTGCAGTCCACTGCTGCAGCCTGCTGCCTGCGCCGCATCCGCTGACGGCTGTTCCTTTTTCAGTTTCTGCCACACGTCCCGCGCTTTCTGTCGCGACAATTCGCAGACCACCCGCTCAGGAAGTGTCTCTGTGATAATTTCCTCACAGTCGCTTACACATACCCGAAAGGGCACTCCTATCTGTGCAAGCAGTTCCCTTCTTCTCGGGGATGCACTCGCCAATATTATCTCATTCATGATGTGTCTCCGGAATAAATACCCTGCCGTTCGGCTCTTCCCGCTCTGTCTCTGCCAGCTCTTTGGCTTCTTGGCAGAAAGCTTCCTGCGAGTTGAAGGTTTCCTTTCCTCTCCTGTCTACTTTTTCGTAATTTCCCTCCGGCGTCAAAACATGTGCCTTGACTGTATCGCGAAGCTGGCATTTTAAAATATGGAGAAGTCCTTCCTTCAGTTCCTCCTTCTCCACCGGAAAGAGAATTTCTACCCGACGTTCCAGATTTCGCGGCATCCAGTCCGCGCTGGCACAGTAAATTTCATAATTGCCCTCATTTTCAAAATAGAAAATACGGCTGTGTTCCAGAAAATTGCCTACGATGGAGCGCACGGAAATGTTCTCGCTCACACCGGGAATCCCTACCTTCAGACAGCAGATTCCTCTGACAATCAGTTCAATTTTAACGCCGGCGGCACTCGCCTCGTAGAGCGCGGCAATCACATCAGCGTCACAGAGCGAATTCATCTTGGCAATAATATGCGCCGGCTTTCCTGCAAGCGCGGCATCCCTCTCCCTGCCAATCAGGTATAAAAATTTGTCCTTCAGCCAGAGCGGAGCAAGAGAAAGCCTGTTCCAGTGCAGCGGCTCCGAATAGCCGGAAAGCATGTTGAACACAGCTGTCGCATCTTCCCCGATTGCCTCTGAACATGTTAAGAGACCTATATCTGTATACAGTTTTGCGGTCGCGTCGTTATAATTGCCCGTTCCCAGATGGACATAACGGCGGATGCCGTCCTCCTCCCTTCTGACAACCAGCGTAATCTTGCTGTGGGTCTTTAAGCCAACCAGACCATAAATGACATGGCAGCCTGCTTTTTCCAGCATACGCGCCCACACAATATTGTTTTCCTCATCAAATCTTGCTTTCAGCTCTACCAGAACGGACACCTGCTTGCCGTTTTCCGCCGCCTGCGCCAACGCCGCAATAATCGGAGAATTGCCGCTGACACGATAAAGCGTCTGCTTGATGGCAAGCACATTCGGGTCCTTTGCTGCATTGCGGATAAAGTCCACCACCGGCGTAAAGCTCTGATAAGGGTGGTGCAGCAAAATATCACCGTTTCGGATTGCCGCAAAAATATCCTCCCCCGGCATAAGTTCCGGCACCGGCTGCGGCGTATATTTTTCCGCTTTCAGGCTCTCAAACCCTTCCAGTCCATACATTTTCATCAGGAAAGTCAAATCAAGGGGACCGTCTATGGTGTAAAGCGCCTCATCACCGATGGCAAGCTCCTTTTTCAATATCTTCAAAAGCCGCTTGTCGATGCCCGCTTCCACCTCCAGACGGATTGCCTCGCCCCACTGCCGCTTCTTTAGCTGCTTTTCAATCTCTTTAAGCAAGTCTGCTGCTTCGTCCTCTTCTATCGTGAGGTCCGCATTCCGCATGATACGGAAAGGATATACGCACACAATATCGTAGTTTAAAAACAGTTTGTGGATATTTCTCTCGATAATCTCCTCTAAGA
>CAMWLB010000365.1 GCA_947174985.1 uncultured Lachnospiraceae bacterium
GGTGGGCGGCGCTCCCGGAATCGGAAAATCCACGCTGTTAAAAACGCTTGTTGGGGAGCTTGCACCCATGCAGGGCAGCTTTCAGTTTTCAGAGCAGGTTGTAATCGGCTATTTTGCGCAGGATTTGGTATGGGAGGACGAGACAAAGACGCCTATACAGGCAGTTGCCGACACATATCCAAACATGGTAATGAAGGAAATCAGGAAAAAACTTGCAAGATGCGGAATTTCGGAAAAGCACGCCGCGCAGCCGTTGGGAACCTTGAGCGGCGGAGAGCAGGCAAAGGTAAAAATGTGCCTGTTGACGCTTACTCCCTGCAATTTTCTGATACTGGACGAACCGACGAACCACCTTGACGCTCGGGCAAAGGAAGCACTGCAGACAGCATTGTCAGAATTTTCCGGAACAGTTCTGCTTGTTTCACATGAGGAGGCGTTTTATAAGGAGTGGGCGTGGAAGGTGTCCGTGGAAGATATTTGCAGTAAGAGATAAAGAAATAGGGTAATACAAGAGTTGGAGAGTCAAAATGCGCTTGACAACTCTGACCCTTGTATTTATTGCATTGGCATGATAATTTGTTGTCATAATATTAGACACATCGGAAAGGAGAAATTTATGAAAAGGAATTGTAAAAAGTTAACATCAATTATGATAGCTTTTATTTTACTGTTTGCTTTGTGTACAGTGAGTGCGAGCGCAAATGAAAATATTGTATGTGACAGAGATGTTGATGTCATTGTATAAGATTTCGCAAAAGCTTATTCGGATTCTTTGGTGCAGCAAAGCACAAGTGAATTGCAACAGATAATGGAGCAAAATGATGATAATGCTTTTTTTGAAGCATTTATGGAATGGCGGTTTGCCATTATGCAGAACATGAACAGTGGGTACCGCTCTCACGACTGTAGTATAGTAAAAACGGAAGTGGTGTCAGGTAGTGCGGATGTTGTTAATTTACACATATACTTAAACGAAGATTTTGAATATACCGACGGTGGAACCGGATATGCATACAATGTGCAGATTGATATGCAGGTAAGGGATGTTTTCGGGGAATATAAAATTACAAAAATAGTATTTACTGTGGAAGACTTTTATGGAAGTTTTTGTGAAAAAATGGCAGCAATACCTGAAATGATGTCAGCAGAGAGTACGGAAGAAAATTTATCCAATAAATTGGATTTTCTGATTACGGAACTTGAAATGTTGAGACAGGAAATGGATGAAGTGACACAGGAACAAATCGGAAATGTGTCTGCGGTAGAGGAAAGCATTTCGCGTGCAGCGTCATATGCGTATGATGCCGGGAGAGGGGTGCAATATGCGCGAACTTATGGAGACACTCCAAATGGAAACTTTTATAATGTGGATAGTGGTGATTGTACAAATTTTGTGTCTCAATGTGTCTGGGCAGCTTATGGCGGTTGGAATAGCACAATGAGCAATACGGACATGATAAACAATATAAGTAATAAGGTTAGGATGGTTCCCGGCGTTTGGCAAGGTGGAAGTGGCGGCGGGATGCCCAATTGGGAAAGCGTAGACAGTTTTTGGAGTTATGTGACGGGGAATACGGGAAATGGGCCCAGAGCGACAGGGTACAACAATGGTGGCTGGTATACAGGCGTGCTGCCCATTGACATTTCAGCAGGGGATATTTTACAGGTTAGTGGAGATGGCAGTTCTTATTATCATTCGGTATATGTTGTGTCAGTGCCCGGAGGTTCAAATCCTTCTTATGACCTTATATATGTTGCACAACATACCTATAATTACAGTAGCAGAAAATTAACTGACGTGTTAGGAGCAAATGGTCGTTATATGCGGCAAATGCGATTCCACGCAGGTACGTTTGATAAGTAACCGTGTGAGGCTGAAGAAAGGCGTAAAATGAAAAGCAAGTGGAAAAAGATTGCAGTTATCGGCATAATCGTATTATTGGCAGCAGGCGGTATATTGTATTATTTTTATGCGATAGATAAAGACAAAAACGGACTGACAAAGCAAGACGTGGCGCAGGCGGAAAAAGCGCTGTTGGCATATATTGCATCGAGAAATCAAGGGGACATTTCGGGAAGTTTAAACTGTCTGTCAGAATTCTATGCGGATGAATTGGAAAGACAGCGGAAAGCATATGAATATGAGGACGGTCTCATATTTGAAGATTTCCATGCGGAGTATGACAGTGACCTAAGCTATCGGCATATAAAATCTTTGCGTGGATGGGGAAGTGCGGTAGCTGAATATAAACCGGAAGCAAAGGTAATTTATTTTTCCTGCAGTTTTTCTGTTGCCGGATCCGCACAGAGCTCTGCAATGGAGGCAGGGGAAAAACATGTGGGATATGGTTACTGTTTAATCAAGGAAAACGGTCAATGGAAGATACTCACGAATGGATATTGAAACAAACGCACACCCGAGCTGCTTGTTTCCCATGAGGAGGCACGTTTGACAAGTAACCATGTGAGGAAGAAGAAAGGCGTAAAATGAAAAGCAAGTGGAAAAAGATTGCCCTTATCGGCATAATCGTATTATTGGCAGCAGGCGGCATATTGTATTATTTTTATGCGGTGGAAAAGGACAAAAACGGACTGACAAAGCAAGATGTGGCGCAGGCGGAAAAAGCGCTGTTGGCATATATTGCATTGAAAAATCAGGGGGATATTTCAGGATGTTTAAACTGTCTGTCAGAATTTTATGTGGATGAATTAGAAAGAGAGCGGAAATCATATGAACTTGGGAGCGGTATCATATTGGAAGGTTTTCATGCGGAATATGACATTGATTTAAGCTATCGGCAGATAGGATATGTGCGTGGGACAGGAAGGCGATTTGCCGAATATAAACCGGAAGCAAAGGTAATTTATTTTTTTTGCAGCTTTTCTGTTGTTGAAAAGCAGACAGGCTCCGCGCTGGGTTCCGGAATGGCGGCAGGGGAGAACTATGTGAACTATGGTTACTGGTTAATCAAAGAAAACGGTCAATGGAAGATACTTGAGAATGGGTATTAAATAGCTATTTTTAGATTAGATTGTACAGAAGAGATAAACCAAAAGGGAAACTGTTAGGCAATAGCAGTTTCCCTTTAAATTTGCAGCCACCTTTGAAACAAACGCGCAGTCCGTTATTCTTTCGCCAGCTTTCGAAGCAGAAGCGCACATCCGACTGCGGATACCATAAACAAAAGCAACGGATACCACAGATTCTGAAGCCGGAAGCCCTTATTAAGCATAAGCTGGTAGCCCCATACTGCAGGTAAAATTATTCCGATAGACGCGAGGGCTTTGGGCAGTAATCCGAGTGGAAACATGATGCCGGACAGCATAATGG
>CAMWLB010000366.1 GCA_947174985.1 uncultured Lachnospiraceae bacterium
GCACAAGGATTCCATAAAACCGGGACAGAAGGTGCTGATTGTAGACGACCTGATTGCGACGGGCGGAACCACGGAGGCGATGATAAAGCTGATAGAGGAGCTTGGCGGCGAGGTCGTGGGCATGGTATTTTTGATGGAGCTTGCAGGGCTTAAGGGCAGGGAAAGACTGAAAGGCTACCGCATGGAAGCTGCTATTACTTACGAAGGGAAATAGAAAGCTTTTGGGGAGTAAAAACAATTATCCGGTGTAAGGACAAAAATATATGACGGAAGAAAAAAAAGAAATTGTTTTGGAAGAAAGCAAAATCAGCGAATTGAAGGAATTTATGGCACCCGAGGATTTATATCAGGTGCTGGTTCGGCATGTAAAAAAATACCATCCGTCTGACGATATTTCTGTAATTGAAAAAGCGTACAGAGTGGCAAGTGATGCGCATAAAGACCAGAAGCGCAAGTCGGGAGAGCCGTATATTATACACCCGCTGTATGTTGCCATTATCCTGGCAGATTTGGAGATGGACAAAGAGACCATTGTGGCAGGGCTTCTGCACGATGTGCTGGAAGATACTGTCATGACCGAGGAGCAGATGACAGAGGTCTTCGGCACGGAGGTCGTACAGCTTGTGGATGGTGTTACAAAGCTGGAAAATATACCTTTGAGCAGCGGCAGCGGTTCAGAGAGCGATGCGAGACTTGAGATGCAGGCAGAAAACCTGCGCAAGATGTTTCTGGCGATGGCAAAGGACATCAGGGTAATTATCATCAAGCTGGCGGACCGTCTGCACAATATGCGGACACTGAAATACCAGAAACCGGAAAGCCAGCAGAGGATTGCAAAGGAAACGCTTGAGGTGTATTCTCCGATTGCCCAGAGGCTCGGCATTTCCAAAATCAAGATAGAGTTGGACGACTTATCCTTAAAGTATCTGGAGCCCGAGGCATATTATGATTTGGTAAACAAAATAGCCCTGCGCAAGAGCGTGCGGGAAACTTATATCGCAAGTATTGTGGCGGAAGTTGGCAGGCACATTGAAAATGCCGGAATCAAAGCGGAGATTGACGGGCGCGTCAAGCATTTCTTCAGCATCTACAAGAAGATGAAAAACCAGAATAAGACGCTGGATCAGATTTATGATTTGTTTGCCATCCGTATTATTGTGGACTCTGTGAAGGAATGTTATGCTGCGCTGGGCGTGATTCATGAGATGTATAAGCCGATACCGGGGCGTTTCAAGGATTATATTGCCATGCCAAAGGCAAATATGTACCAGTCTCTGCATACTACCCTGATTGGTGCGGCGGGACAGCCCTTCGAGGTGCAGATCCGCACCTTCGAGATGCACAAGGCTGCGGAATATGGTATTGCTGCCCATTGGAAATATAAGGAAGCTTCGGATGGCAAAAAGGTAGAAGGGCAGGAAGAGGAAAAACTCACATGGCTCAGGCAGATTCTGGAATGGCAGAGAGATACCTCTGACAATCGGGAATTTATGAACCTGCTTAAAAATGATTTGGATTTGTTTTCCGACAATGTGTACTGCTTTACGCCCAGCGGCGATGTCAAGAATCTGCCGGCAGGCTCTACACCTATAGATTTTGCCTACTGTATTCACAGTGCGGTGGGCAACAGAATGGTGGGCGCAAGGGTAAACGGCAAGCTGGTGACGATAGATTACGAGCTGAAAAACGGTGACAGGGTTGAAATCATCACCTCCCAGAATTCCAAGGGACCCAGCAGGGACTGGCTGAATATTGTCAAGAGCACACAGGCAAAGAATAAAATCAACCAATGGTTCAAGAATGAGCTGAAGGAAGATAATATCTTAAAGGGCAGGGAGATGATTGCCAGCTACTGCAAGGCGAGAAATCTTGTGCTGTCCGATTTGTCGAAGCCGGAGTATATGGAGGCGATTCTTCGCAAATACGGCTTTCAGGACTGGGATGCCCTGCTTGCCGCAATCGGACATGGAGCGCTGAAGGAAGGGCAGATTATCAATAAGCTCCTGGAGTATTATGACCGTGACCACAAGAAGGAGATGACCAATGAGGAAGTGCTGGCTTCCATTGCGGAAAATGCACAGGTAAACCGGCTGCCGGCAATCAAGTCCAAGAGCGGTATTTCCGTGAAGGGCGTTACCGATGTTTCCGTGCGCTTTTCCAAGTGCTGTTCTCCGGTGCCGGGGGATGAAATTATAGGCTTCGTCACAAGAGGAAGAGGTATTACTATTCACAGGACGGACTGCGTCAATATCCTGAATCTTCCCGAAATTGAGAGGGTAAGGCTGATTGAAGCAGACTGGCAGGAGCCTGAAGAGGGAGGCGGAAGCGAAAAATATTTTGCGGAAATCGTGATATATGCCAATAACCGCAATGGGCTTCTGGCAGATATTTCAAAAGCACTGACAGAGAAAAATATCGACATTCTTTCCATGAATACGCGGACAAACAAGCAAGGTGTGGCAACCATGCAGACCTCCTTCGAAATTGGAAGCAGGGAGGAGTTAAACAGAATTATTGACAAAATCCGGATGATAGAGAGTGTCGTGGATATTGAAAGGACGAGAGGCTGATGGCAGAATTAAAAATAGGACGCATGGTAATAGGCATGTTTGGAACCAACTGTTATCTTGTTTACAGAGAGGGCGGGCAGGAAGCGATAGTTGTGGATCCGGCAGATAAGGGAGAGCAGATTTATGAGGCGCTTCGGGAGAAGGGCTTTACGGTTTCGGGCATCCTCCTGACGCACGGGCATTTTGACCATATATGGGGCTCAAAGGCGCTGCGTGAGAAGTCCGATGCTCCAATCTATGCGCTTGACGCAGAAGCGAAGCTCTGCGAGGATGATGGGCTCAATGTCTCAAGGCAGGTCGGCAGGCCTTACACGGTGGTTCCTGACGTCTATGTGCGGGACGGTGAGGAAGTCTGCATCACGGACATTACCTGCAAAGTGATTGCTACACCCGGGCATACGGCGGATAGCTGCTGCTATTATTTTGAAGAAGCCGGCTTTGTAGTTTGTGGTGACACTATATTCCTTGAATCTGTAGGAAGAACGGATTTGCCCACTGGAAGCGGCGGCACATTGGAGCGCTCCATTCGGGAAAAGATTTTTACGCTGCCGGACAGCGTACAGCTCTATCCCGGGCATGGCGACAGCACCACTGTGGAACATGAGAAAAAGTACAATCCGTTTTTCTAGCACGAAAGAACGACGAATGGGACTCCCTGTCATATGGCAGGGAGTTTTTCATATGTTTAGCTTAAATTTTTACTTATTCTTGAATTAAATATTTTTATATTGACAATAGTGTGTAATGCACAGTATAATAT
>CAMWLB010000367.1 GCA_947174985.1 uncultured Lachnospiraceae bacterium
ATACTGGACGATATAAAAAGTTCAACAAAGACGATAAAAATTCTACCGAGTAATAATGCCGTAAAAAAGAGAATAAGAGAAAAATATGAAATAAATCCCGAAAGTTTGTTAGGGATGATTCTTGAAAATACGGGTGGAATAATCATAGATAACTGGATTCGGCTCTATGGGGCCGGAGAACTGGACTTTGTTTCCAGAAATGCTCTGTTTCCGTTCGATAATCTGGTGGTTGCGGAGGATATTTTAGGCGGTTTGTTTGTATATTTGGATGACGGCAATATTGGTTATTTTGCTCCGGATTGTCTGGAATTAGAAGATATGGAAATACATTTTAATCAATTCCTATATTGGTGTCTGCACGGGGACACAGATACTTTCTATATGGACTATCGCTGGAAAAACTGGCAGGAAGATATTTCAAATTTAAATTGTAATGAAGGTGTGGCATTTTATCCATTCTTGTGGACGCAGGAACGGATAGAAGAACGGTCACGTAGGATTGTGCCTATAAATGAAATTATCGGATTGGAGTTTGACTTTTTGAAACAAATTTCTGAAGCAAAAGAGGGATAAATTATGCCTATACCAATCAACCATCAGCTGCGAGAGCAAATAGCTCACGACGCATCAGTTTTTCCTATCACATATTTTCATGATGAACTTGCTACATTGCCGAACTGGGCGGGTCCTTTACATTGGCATCCTGAATTTGAGATTGCCACAGCTAAGAGCGGTATCCTGGACTTTCAAGTGGGACAAAATCATCTCACATTGGAAGCCGGGGACAGCATATTTATTAACGGTAATATACTGCATGGAATCCGACAGGTATCCGGCGATGTACCCGACCCGATGCCCGGTATCGTCTTTTCCGATATTATATTCGCACCGGGAACCAGTGTGATTTACCAGAAATATATTCGCCCCATCGCTGGTTCTGACGCAGTACCTTTTATCATATTCAGGCACGGAAACAGCTGGCACGATGAGGTAAACCGTCTGGCGGAGGATATTTACTGTCAATTGCAAGAACGTAGCGCTTGCTATGAAATGGTGATACAACGCGACCTCAACAGTATTTTTGAATACTTATTCCGACATTATGATGACTTGCCCAAATCCGAAGCCACGCGCATACAAATCAACACCCAGATACGCATCCAACAGATGCTGACCTACATCTACACGCACTATGCTGAATCGGTCACCCTTGATGATATTGCCCGTGCTGCTGACATCAGCCGCAGTGAAGCAGGACGTTGTTTCAACGCATATCTGGGATGTTCGCCAGTAGACACTTTAATCCAATACCGGCTTCAAACTGCCTACAGGCTGCTCAGCGATACAACGCTGACTCTTCAGGAAATCAGCTATGCCTGCGGCTTCAACTCTGTAAACTATTTCAGCCGCCAATTCCGACGGACTTATGGATATGCACCCGGTCAAAACCGCACTTTGGGAAAATAGTGCGGTTTTTAGACGTTATTGTATCTTTTTGTGCCCTATTTTAGATGATATAATGCATTCCACCAATGAAAGAAACTTAAGTTTTCGTATTGAATAGGAGGTTTTAAGATGGAATTTAAATGGCTGAATGAAGGGGAAATCGTAAAAAAGGGCAATAGAATTGAAATGAAAGCACCTGCACAGACAGATTTTTTCTGCGGAAGCATTGATGAATGTGAAGAAGGGATTCTTCCGGAATCACTTTGCAACGCTCCCTATTATTATACAGAAATAGAGGGAGATTTTATTCTTAAGGTCAAAGTATCACATGACTTTACAGATACCTATGATTCGGCATCCGTCATGGTCATGAAAGATATGAACTGTTGGGCAAAATGCTGTTTTGAATTGACAGATTTTGGTACACATGCCGCTGTGAGCGTGGTAACGAAAGGTGATTCAGACGATGCAAACGGGTGCAATCTTGAGGGAGATACAGCATGGCTGCAGGTTTGCAGAGTGGGTAATAATTTTGCATTTCATTACTCTGTGGATGGGGAAAATTTTTATATGATGAGATATTTCCATCTTCCGGTTGATCCGGTTGTGAAGGTTGGGCTTTTAGCTCAGGCTCCGGTCGGCAATGGCGGAATCAGGGTATATGAAGATTTAAGCATCCAAAAATCAACAGTCAAAAATATCAGAGCCGGAAAATAATATCAAATATGCATTACACGGAAAGGAATTGATATGTCTGACCAACCCAACTACCGCAAGACTCTTTTTGCTTGCTATCTTGGCTTTATTACGCAGGCTATTGCCGCCAACTTTGCACCACTCTTGTTTCTGACATTTAAAAGCACTTATGGGATTCCGTTGGAAAAGATTGCACTGATTCCAACGGTATTCTATCTGACACAGTTATTGATAGATTTTGCTGCCACAAAATTTGTAGACAAGATAGGCTACCGGATTTGTGTGGTAGTTTCTCAGGTGGTGTCAGCAGTAGGACTCATACTGCTGACAGTCCTTCCGGAACTGTTCCCCAACCCCTTTACAGGGATTTTGACTGCGGTAGTATTCTATGCCGTGGGCAGTGGCTTGGTTGAGGTCTTGGTAAGCCCTATCGTTGAGGCGTGCCCTTTTGAAAACAAGGACGGCATGATGAGCCTGCTGCACTCTTTCTACTGTTGGGGAGCTGTAGGGGTAATCTTTGGTTCGACTCTGTTCTTTACGGCATTTGGCGTGGCGAACTGGAAGGTACTTACGCTGATCTGGGCACTTGTGCCACTATATAACACGTTCAATTTTATCGTCTGCCCTATAGAGCGGTTGGTGGAAGAAGGCAAGGGTATGACAATTAGTAAGCTGTTCCGATTGCCACTGTTCTGGCTGCTGGTGTTGCTTATGGTATGCTCCGGCGCGTCTGAAGCATCCATGGCTCAGTGGTCATCTGCATTTACCGAGTCAGCAATGGGCGTCTCTAAAACTGTCGGTGACCTTGCAGGACCCTGTTCATTTGCGGTGCTTATGGGCATATCCCGTGTGTTCTATGGCAGGATGAGTGAGAAACTTGACCTGACAAAAACTATGTTGGTGTGTGGCGCATTATGCATAAGCTGCTATCTGCTGGCTTCCTTGTCCTCTTCGCCGATCATAGGGTTGGCAGGCTGCGCACTATGCGGCATTTCGGTAGGTATCATGTGGCCGGGTACTATCAGTATCTCCGCGCAGAAGTGTCCCATGGGAGGCACAGCCATGTTTGCATTTTTGGCTTTGGCCGGAGATCTGGGTGGTACGGTGGGGCCGTTAATGGTAGGACGCTTTTCCGGCATGGCCGGCGGCGATCTTAAAACTGGCCTGCTCTTTGCCACTATATTC
>CAMWLB010000368.1 GCA_947174985.1 uncultured Lachnospiraceae bacterium
TTTCAAGCAGAAGACGGCATACGAGATTCGCCTTAGTCTCGTGGGCTCGGAGATATCTATAAGAGACAGGTTATATGTCTTTAAGCCCTGCCGCGTCGCATCTGCAAGGTCCGCAAATCTTGCATAGACCTCCGGTTCCGGCTCTACATATCCTCTGAAATCAATGATTTCCATATCTTCACCGCCGCCCATTTCCGCCATAACCTGCTTGGCGTAGAGCACCGTGTCGTGCTTCAGTTCCGTAAAACTGCCCGCAAAACATTCCAAATCCTTCTTCAGCCACTCCTCACTCTGCATAAACATGGGGTAACCCTCTCCCTTCACTGTAAGCAAAGGGCGGAGTGTATGCAGCCATCCCGCATACAGGCTTGCGGACCAAAGCTCAGGATTTTCCTGTCCCAAAGTTTCCCGCAGCAGGTTCATGTTATCCATATACCCCGCATATGCCGTGCTGCCGTTTTCCTCCAGAATCTGAAGCGCGGTGTCGCTGCCGAGCGCCGCCGACACATCCAGCACATCAGGAAGCATACGGTCCTCCACGTTGCTGTCAATTAACCGCTGCATAATTGCTGCGTCAATGGTAAAACGCTGTCCCATAAAGCGGAAGCCTAAAATCACATTATCTGTACCGTCCGCAATCGGGATGGAATTAATCTGCGGCGGAGCAAGCGCAGCCGTCCGTGCATGGAAATCTGCAAACGCTTCCTCATTTCCAATCAAATCCTTTGTGGAAGCATCACCGTACGCCTCCACAATCAGCGGTGCGTACTCACACACGCCTAAATCGTCACTTGCACCTGCAAAGAAAGAGGTCACGGCATAGATGGATTCCCACAACGCATAGGCTTCCGAATCTCCTGCAACTGCCCTTGTCATCAGAAGCGCACTTCTGTCCATATCCTCATTGTCCTGCAGAAAATGCATCCTGCCATACCACATCATCGCCCTGAAATACTGCTCCAGCTTCTCGTCGCCCTCGTAATAACCCCGCGGCACATATTGCGAATAGTCCTCATAGATTTCCGAAACTTCCGAAACATCAATCCCTTCTGCACTATTGATATGGTCAAGCTCATAGCTTACAATATCCGCCACATAGTCCTCAACCACAGTGCTATCGTCAAGCAGCTTTGCGCCTACCGTGAAAAACGCCACGTTACGCTTTGCCGCATGCTCCCACTCCGTGCCCTCAAGCGCCTCGTACTG
Source organism: uncultured Lachnospiraceae bacterium (assembly GCA_947174985.1). Lineage (GTDB taxonomy): Bacteria > Bacillota > Clostridia > Lachnospirales > Lachnospiraceae > Acetatifactor. The sequence continues at coordinate 1,207 of CAMWLB010000368.1, forward strand.
GGCAATGCTCGTCGAAAGCATCCGCTTGCTTAACTGCGCAAGACTGTCTGAAAGATAGCTTCTCTCAATATTTTTTAACAGATAAGCAAAGTACAAGTGATAGGTATGCATCATGGAATCCACAGTTACAAAGTTAGGAATCTGATTGTAACGGTTCGTCTCATATATCTCAAAAAACTCGCTGCCGCCTCCACCACAGACAACAAATCCGTTCTGCGCCAGCTTAGCCGCCAGTCCTTCCCCGAAGTAAAACTGCCCCAGATTCTCCACATTGCTCAAATCGGATGCCACTGTATAGGACGCCACACAGGGCGTCACGCCGGCTTCTTCTCTCATCTCCGCCGTAATCAGCGCGGGTCTCTCTCCGGCCACAAGATGAACTGCGCTATCAGAACCTTCCGGTTCCCTTATGTCGTCCTGCCTATCCGACGGCGTGCTATCAGTCTGCTCCGTCTGCGGCTCCCTGCTCTCTTTATTGTCCTCCTGCTTTGGCGCAGCACACGCGGCAAAAAGACTGACTGTCAGCACCAGTGCCAGCGCCTTTTGTACTCTCTTTTTCATTGTACCACTCCTCCTCATTTTGTTTCAGTGTAGCACAATTTCCAAACCGGTACAAGGTTTTAGCCCGCCTGTCTTTATGAATCTTTCTTAAGAATTTTCGACCATGCAGCAGGACAAGAGGTTTTCCACTTCGCTCACAGAAGGCATTACTCGAAGTGCACCTTTCCTAGTCGTAACAATAGAAGCGGCAGCATTTGCAAATGTCAGCATTTGCTGCAAATCCTTCTCCCCCAGATTTTCAATCCCATATTTTAGGATATGATGCAAACAACATGCTCCAAAAGTATCTCCTGCGCCAGTGGTATCAATGGTGTTTTCACGCAGGAAAGGGGCTGCCTCCACACATATGTCCTTATAATATGCCCGGCTTCCTTCTTTTCCCATGGAAAGCAGAATCAACGGCGTATTGTATTGCTCTTTTAAACAGCGAACACCCGCCTCTAAATCCTCTTCACCGGTATACCATTGAATTTCATTATCGGAAATTTTTAAGATATCACACTGGGAAAGTCCATATGTTGTCTGCTCCTTTGCCTCCTCCAGCGACTCCCACAGGGGCGGACGAAGATTGGGATCAAAAGAAATGAGTACGCCATGCCTTTTTGCCTCCGAAACGGCTTTTTTTGTTGCCTTCCGCACCCCTTCATGTGTCATGGAAAGCGTACCGAAGTGAAAAATTTCAGAATTTCGAATCACTTCCTCCGGCACCTCTCCTTCCGTGAGCATCATATCTGCCCCCGGATTACGGTAAAAGGAAAAATCCCTGTCTCCATCCGGAAGGGTATGTACCATAGCAAGTGTGGTATGCACCATTTCATCCTCAGCCAGATATTCAGGTGTAATTCCCACCTCCTGAATCGCACTTCTCAGTTGTTCTCCAAAGAAGTCCTTTCCCACTTTTCCTATAAATGCAGTTTTATGCCCCAGCTTCGCCAGCATTGCCAGCACATTACATGGCGCACCACCCGGATTTGCCTCAAACAACGGATTTCCCTGCGCACTTACTCCATTTTCTGTAAAATCAATCAACAACTCTCCCAAAGCAGTTACATCATATTTTTTCATAAAACCCTCTCCCTGATTTCACCACAATCAGTTCAAATCATACTTGATGATATCCATCAGAACCTCGCCGTCAGCATAAAAAGATATTCCGTCAGCAGACTGCGCCGTATAATAAGTTATACTTAAAACCTGTTCTCCATCATTTACAAATATTTCAGCACTGAAACGGTCCAGAATCAGCCGCAGTTTCAGACATCCGTCCTTCGTTCCAAGAAGGCATCTCCGCTGATGTATAATAGCCCTGCGGGAACCGGAAAACTTACGGTCAACCTTTAGAATGGCCTCATAGGGACGGAAGCTGACCGCCGTGTGGCAGACCTCGTCCTGTGCAAAACGCACTGCAAATTTTCGAAACATCTTTTCCGCATCCGCCGGACGAAGCGTGATTTCCATATCAATCCTTCTTCCGTGAATTCCGTCCAGCCTTATCGTATCGGAGAAAACAACGTTCTCATATCTGACCTCTGCTCCCCGCAGC
>CAMWLB010000369.1 GCA_947174985.1 uncultured Lachnospiraceae bacterium
CCTCTATATATTATAGTAATCCGCAAAAAACCGAGGTTATGCATGGCTGCTTCCCTTTTTGCATTTTTAGAAAAAATAAACGCTTTTCTGTGGAATGGTCCCATCATTCTGCTTCTTGCGGCAACCCATCTTTTTTTTACCGTCCGGCTGTTTCCGCAGCGGCTGACTTTCCGCGCCATACGCGCCTCTGTTTCTTCCGGAAAGAAAACCGGGGAAAAAGGCATGAGCGGCTTTGCCACACTGGCAACCACGCTGGCGGCAACACTCGGCACCGGCAATATCGTCGGCATCTCCACCGCCATCGCTTTGGGCGGCCCCGGCGCCCTCTTCTGGTGCTTTTTGACCGGGCTTTTCGGCATGGCAACTGCCTATGCGGAATGTTATTTAAGCTGCCTCTACCGGAAAAGACAATCTGACGGAACCGCAGCGGGTGGTCCCATGTATGTGCTGGAGCAGGGACTGAAAAGCAGGTTTTTGGGAAAATTTTATGCCTTCTGCATCGTGTGCGCTGCCATCGGCGCGGGCTGCACCACCCAGTCCTCTGCCATCGCAGATGCCGCCTACTCTACCTGGCATCTTTCCCCTCATATCATCGGCATGGCGGCGGCTGTATTGACCGGAATGGTCATACTCGGCGGCGTTGGCAGCATCGGCAGCTTCTGTACCCGTATGGTACCGCCCTTAAGCTTCCTCTACATGGGCGCCTGCCTCTATCTTCTGTGGCAGAACCGTGCTTTCCTGCTACCCTCCTTCTCCCTTGTCCTTTCTTCCGCCTTCACCGGACGCGCTGCTGCCGGCGGTTTTGTGGGAAGCACCTTTTTAGTGGCGGCGCGTTTCGGCATTGCAAGAGGACTGTTCACCAACGAGGCAGGAATCGGAACTGCCGCCATTGCCGCCGGCTCTTCCAATGACCAAAACCCGACAAGACAGGCGCTTGTCTCCATGACCGCCGTATTCTGGGATACCATTGTGATGTGTACACTGACCGGCTTCACCATCATCAGCAGCATACTGGCACACCCGGGCAGCACAAAAGGCTATACCGACGCAGGACTTACAAGCGCAGCCTTCGCCTTTCTGCCCTTTGAGGGAAACACCTTTTTAACGCTCTCCCTAATCGCCTTTGCCCTTGCCACTCTGGTGGGCTGGTGCTATTTAGGCCAAAAAGGAGCGGCTTACCTGTTTGGGGAATCAGGCATCCGCTCGTATCAACTCGTTTATATTGTCATGATTTACATAGGCGCTATTATCCCCATGCAGCTTGTATGGAGCTTTACCGATTTTATCAACGCCGTTATGGTTCTGCCGAATGTCCTCTGCCTCTGGGTGCTGTTCAAGAAAGTTGGAAAGCCATGACTAATCACACGGAGGCGCGCTCCACCAGTCTGTTGGCAAGGTGAACCTGCACCGTCTCATAACTTCACAAACTGCACGGACAGCAGGTCAATACCGGGCTTAATATGTTCCACGGACAGTTCATACAAGCCTTTAGACAACACTGCCTTGCATATCCGTTGTACATAGTGGCTTCCTCTGGTGCCGTTGGTCTGTATCATGCCCGCTTTCTCGTCGTTTAAGCAGAGTTTACAGAGCATTTGCGCCCTGCTGCTTTTTCCCGACTTAAGCGTCACGTTGATACCGTACAAACCGTCTTGCTCCACATTTATCAATACTTTTTCTTTTTCTGCCCGCTCTCCGGTAAGGTCTATCAGTCCGGACGCAGCCTCCGCCTTCCTCACAGATGCCTTTTCTGCCGCTTCCGCTGTTCTAAGCGGTTGTATCTCTACAGGCTGCTCTACTCTGACTTCCCGTTTTGCCGCCGGAGAAGCAAGCAGAAACCGTAAAATATTCATGGCACAGCGCTGCAATTCCCCCTTTGTCAGCTTTCCTTCCTCCACTGCGCGCAGCGTGTTATCGCCCCTTGCGTTAATCGCCGCACCATTATTGTTCACTACCATATAGACATCATTCTGGGCACGCACCATGGAACGCATATCCAGCAGGTTTGCCTCACCGCCGTTTACCACGTCGTTTAAGCCTGCCCACCAGTCCGTCATCACCAGCCCTGTATAGCCCCATTCTTCCCTTAAAATAACGGTATTTAAATCATAGTTCGTAGCATTCTGATAGCCGTTCATGGGATTGTAGGTGGTCATCACCGCTCTGCCGCCGCCCTCCTTTATCGCCATCTCAAAGCCCTTTAAATAAATCTCGCGAAGCGCCCTTTCTGATACCACGGCATCCACTACATGGCGGGACCATTCCTGATTGTTGCAGGCAAAATGCTTCATGGTTCCCGTCACGCCGGCTCTTCCCATGCCGCGCTCACATGCCGCCGCAATCGCGCCCGTCACATAAGGGTCTTCTGAAAAATATTCAAAATTTCTGCCGTTTAAAGGATGCCTGTGAATATTCATCCCGGGTCCCAGCAGCGTATCCACCTCGTTCAGACAAAGCTCCTGTCCTTCCAGATAAAACAATTCTTCTACCAGCGCCTCGTCAAAGCTGCATGCAAGCAGCGTACCGCCCGGGAGCTGCGTTGCCTTTTCTCCCGTATCCATGCGGATTCCGGAAGGACCGTCTGCCGCACAGCCCGCCGGAATTCCCCTTGCCGCCAACTCGTCGCTCACCCCGCCGAAGGCTGCCGCCGTCCCGGACGTCACTCTGGCATTGCACATACCCTCGCCCCGCACGATAACCGCAAGTTCCTCCAGGGAAAGCTGTGCCGTAAACGCCTCCAGGGAAGCCCTGCCCGCAAGGACATCGCCAAACAGAATCTCTTTTTCTCCTGCTGCCGGCAGTTCGTCAGGCAGATTTTCCAGTATTCTTTTTTCCAAATCGATGGTGCGCAGCGGAACATCCTCATATACAGCTTCATAGGTTCCGTCCTCCCGCAGAACGGGCTTCATCCTGCGAAAACTTCTCACCGGCGCTGCCGCCTCATGCAGACGCTCCGTAATGAGAAGCTTCTTTGGTGCGAAAGGCGCCTTGCCGTCTTTTCCAAAGACCTCTTTTGTCCTGCGGCAGTCAACGCCCACAAAAAAGCGGTAAGTCCCCGCCTCCAGCACGAAACAGGACTTATTGCCTGTCATGCCGCCGTCGTCATAGGACGCAAACCTTTTTACCGGAATGTGAAAATCCAACACCTGCGACTCTCCTGCGGCAAGCAGCTTCGTTTTGGCAAACGCGGCCAGCACCCTGCTTGCTTTTCCCAACAGGCCTTGCGGCGCCTCCACGTATACCTGAAGCACTTCCCTGCCCGCATATGCGCCCGTATTTTCTACTTTTACCTGAAACTCCACAC
>CAMWLB010000370.1 GCA_947174985.1 uncultured Lachnospiraceae bacterium
GCTGCCGGACTGCGACGGCGTTCCCTTTTTCTCATCGGGCAGTATCTTATTTACCACCGGCACGTCCTTTAACAGGGGCCTTAACACATTGGAGCCAAAACCGCCCACATCCAGTTTGATGACGACGCACACAATCGCAATCCACACGGCAATAATGGCAAGCGTGGCAAGAAAGGTAAAAATACCGCCGCCTTCCTCGTCTTCAGAAAGCTCAGCCTCCTGCGCTGCAATCTCCTTTGCCCTCTTCTTTGCCTCTTTTTTATGATTTTTCTGTTCTGATTTCAGTTTTTTCTTTTCATCCTGCAACTTCTTTTTTTCCGCTGTGTAGGAATCTGCACCTTTTGCCATAACTATCCGCCCTTCCGATTCACGCTATACGGAACCGCTCTGCTGTTCCCTTTCGCGTATTCGTTGTCCATATGTATAACTGGTCAGTTCGTCAACTTCCTTGCCTTCCTGCTTCTTCTCTTCTTCCAAAAAGGCTTCAAAGGCATGTTCTTTCAGCTTTTCATGCATCTTTCTTTCCTGCATAAGCCCTGTCAGCTTCTGCCTTGCCGCCTCTACCTTTGCCTCAGCCGCCCGAATCTGCTTCTTCTGGATTACGATGTAATCCTCCATCTTTAAGATTGCCGACTTATTGTCCCTGATTTCCTGCACCTTAAGCGTGCCGCTTAAAAGAGCCTGTGCCTCTGCCTCATAAGAAGCTTTGCGCTCCTTTAGTGCCTCAAGTCTTTCATTTTCAATGTCAAGTGCCATCTTTGCCGCCGCAAATTCCTGCTTTGCCTGCGTTTCCAACTTTGACTTGACATCCAGAAGGCTCTGCATCCGATATCTGAACCTTGCCATTTTACCCTATCCTTTACGCTTCCTCAAATAACTGCTTTAACAGCTCACAGGTCTGTCCGTAATCGAATTTTTCATCCACATCCTGACACAAAAAACCATTCACTGCGTCAATCTTCTGGATTGCCATATCAATCGCCGGATTGCTGCCCGCCTTGTATGCGCCAATATTAATCAAATCCTCCGCCTCATTGTAGGTTGCAAGCACAGTCTTTAACTTGCCGGCAAGCTTTTTGTGATCCCTGTCTACAATCTGGCTCATACACCTCGAAATACTCTGCAGTACATCGATGGCCGGATAATGATTTTTATGTCCCAGCTTTCTGTCAAGGACAATATGTCCGTCCAAAATACTTCGCGCAGTGTCCGTAATCGGCTCATTGAAGTCGTCGCCGTCCACCAGCACCGTGTAAAGACCGGTGATGGAACCCTTGCTAGCCCTGCCCGCGCGCTCCAAAAGCTTTGGCATCTCTGAGTACACACTGGGCGGATACCCCCTTGACACAGGCGGCTCCCCGCTCGCCAGTCCGATTTCCCTTTGTGCCATAGAAAAACGGGTAAGGGAATCCATCATCAGAAGAACATCCTTGCCCTTGTCTCTAAAATATTCTGCAATAGCAGTTGCCGTCTTGGCTGCCTTATTTCGTTCCAGTGCGGGCTTATCCGAGGTTGCTACCACGACTACGGAGCGGCGCATACCCTCCTCGCCCAAATCTCTTTCTATAAACTCCCGAACCTCTCTGCCCCGCTCTCCAATCAGTGCGATGACATTGATATCCGCCTTTGTATTCCTCGCAAACATACCCATAAGGGTTGACTTACCGACACCGGAACCGGCAAAAATACCGATTCTCTGACCTTTTCCCACGGTCAGGAGTCCATCCACCGCCTTGACACCAAGCGTGAGAACCTCGTCGATAATCGCTCTGCTCATAGGGTCCGGCGGCATTGCCTCCACAGGGTAGCTTTTGCTCCGCGGAATGGAAGCGCCATCTGTAGGTCTGCCGAGTCCGTCGAGTGTCCTGCCCAGCATATCGTCACTGACTTCCACACTCAGGGGAACGCCCATATTCTGCACCAGACAGTTTAAACCGATGCCTTCCACCGCCTCATAGGGCATGAGAAGCGTCTTTTTATCCTTAAAGCCCACAACCTCCGCCATAACCGGCCTGGTATTCTCGCCCTCAGGAAAAATAGAACAGATATCTCCCAGTCTTGCATCCGGTCCTGCCGATTCCACGGTCAGCCCCACTACGTTCACTACCTTGCCAAGCTTATGAAAATAATTTTCTTCCTTCAGTTTTTGATATTTAGGAAAATCTACCGTTAATGTCTGCACAATCATTCTCCAACAGGTTTTTCATAGGATAAAAGCCGCAGCTTTTTGCCAAGCTCCTCAAGCTGTGTTCCCAGACTACAGTCAAAAATGCCGCCGTCGGTCTCTATCAGCGCCTGATTTTTGGAAAGGGTAATGTCCTCCACTACTTCCAGAAGAGAAGCCCCTGTTCCCGCCGTAAGCTGTTTTTTCTGCATGCTGACGTAAGGATAATCCTCCTTTGACACATGGACAATATAATTCTTTGCACCATCTGTCTTCCGCAGAGTGTCCGCAATCAGATGCACGATAATGTCCCTGTAGCCTGAAAGCTCCACATGGAAAATATGCTCATAAATGCCGCACAATGTATCGATAAACTGCGGCTCCAACTGCTCCACAAGGGAATCATACTGCGCCCTGAGCCTTCTTCCTTCTTCCTCCAGCTCACGCTTTGCCGCTTCAGTCTCTTTCCTTCCCTTTTCAAGTCCGTCCTGATATCCCAGTTCCCTTGTCTCGAGCAGAATCTTTTCTTTCTCCACCGCCAGTCTGTCTGCGGCTTCTTTTTTCATATTCTCAATCTCAAACTGCGCCTGCTGCCTCATTTCTTCCGCGAGACGCTCCGCCTGCTGCTGTGCCTCTTTTAAAATCTGTCCGCCCTGCAGCGCGGCTTCTTCCTGCCCGTCCGGCACCGTCTGCCCTGCTTCCGGTCCATCCTCTGATACTCCCGTCAAATCTTCAAGAATCTCCGCAGAAAGTCCCTGTGAAAACCCATCTTTATCCGCCGGCAGGGGAACTGTCCTTTTTCCCCCGTCAATCTTAGTGGCAGGGGGCTGCTCAGCCGCCAATGCTTCAACAAGTGCATTACTGTCAATTACACGGGGCGCATCCGCAACCAAAGATATGCCCGCGCTCTTGTATAAATTAGACAACTATCTCGTCTCCTCCGCCTCTGGAAATTACAATCTCGCCTGCATCTTCCAGTTTTCTGATAATATTTACAATCTTCTGCTGTGCTTCCTCCACATCCTTCATACGTACAGGACCCATAAATTCCATGTCCTCTTTGATCATCACTGCCAGACGTTTAGACATATTGTTAAATACAGCGGCCTGTACCTGCT
>CAMWLB010000371.1 GCA_947174985.1 uncultured Lachnospiraceae bacterium
ATCTACAACGTCGACCAGATTTTTGTACAGAGCTGCAGCACTGCACATAACGGGGATACGGTAGTTGCGCTTGTAGATGACTCTGCAACCGTAAAAACTTTTTATAAGGAAAACGGGCATATCCGACTTCAGCCTGAAAATGATACCATGGACCCCATTATTGTTGATGACTGCCAGATTCTGGGTAAGGTATTTGGCGTATTCAGACTGTATCATTAATTTTTTCCAATTTTAAGCAGCCACCTTTTCATACATATTTTGCGCTTTTGCTACACAGAATAATTAAGGTAAACACTGACCTTGGGATTAGTGTAGTTTCCGGCGTTTCGCAAACGCCTATATGTGATTATGTATGGAAAGGAGAAAGATATGAGAATGAAATGGCTTGATATTATAGCTTTAGTCGTTACCATAATAGGTGCTGTAAATTGGGGACTTATCGGTTTATTCCGATTTGATTTAGTTGCCTTTTTATTGGGGGATATGACTTGGCCTTCACGGATTGTCTATGTGGTTGTCGGACTTTGTGGATTATATCTTTTCAGCTTCTTTGGAAAAATATGCAGAGACGACTCTGTCTGATAACAGGATACTGATTTTCATTATAACAAAAAGGAGTCCACTGAAAACAGATGGACTCCTTTTATCATCACAGTTCCGAACACTCTATCGCCTTGCCGTCTCTCCAGATTCGTTCCAGATTGTAAAACAGACGGTTTTCCTTATCAAAGATATGCACAATGACGTCTCCAAAATCCATTAATATCCAGTTTGCGGTATTGTAGCCTTCTACCTGCCGCATCGCATAGCCTGCCCTGCCGAGCACCTCCTGTACATTATCCGCCATTGCCTGAATCTGACTGCGGTTGCTGCCGTTTGCAATAATGAAATAGTCTGCAACTACAGAAACCTCACTGATATCTATGACATGAATATCTTCTGCCTTCTTATCTTCCAAAGCCTTAATTGCCTGTTTTGCCATATTTTTTGATTGGTTGATATCCATTATTATGCCTCACTTTCCTCTTTTTCCAATAGCTTTTCTTTACGGTAATATTCCAAAGTTTTTTCTGTCATGGGGTCGATGTCATCCGGGAAATCCTGCAGATATATTATGGTATCCTCAAGTATCCGCAGCAAAGCGTCGTCCAGATTCTGAAAAGCAATCCTGCGGATTTCATCCAGATGCGGAGCCTGTTTTCTGCCGGGTTCAATATAGTCTGCTATAAAAATAATTTTTTCCAAAAGAGACATAGCCGGTCTGCCTGTGGTATGGTTTAATATGGCATTGATCACATCTTTATCGCGTACCTTATAAGTATTCATTGCCAGAAAGCTGCCAACCTTTGCATGGAGAAGCTGCGGCTTTCTGCGTTCTACATCCGTGATGCCAATATGATGCTTTTCACAAAAGGAAATACTCTTTTCTTCTTCCATGCCCTTTGCACAGTCATGCAAAAGACCGGCAAGCTCTGCGCTTTCTATGGAAGCCCCATACCGCATGGCAAGCGCCGCTGCAGTATAAGCGACGCCTAAAGTATGCTCATACCGCTTTTCCGCCAAAGATTTTTCCATTGCCCTTCTGATTTTTCTGATATCAGTGTTTTTCATACCGTCCACCCTCTCCTATTTATATAGTCTGTTGTCCTGTATAAATAATCTGATTGTCTCGGGCACCATATAGCGAATACTTCTGCCCTCTTTCGTAAGCCGTCTGATATCGGTTGAAGAAATTGCTGTTTCGGGAAAAGGAAGCAGTCTGATTTCTGCACGGTATTTCTCTGCAAGATAACTGCATTTCTCCTGCATAAGCGCGGAATCCAAACCATTTCTGACCGCCGCCAGCACTGTGCAGGCAGAAAAAATTTCTTCCGGATTTTTCCATGTCTCAATAGAAAAAAGGCAGTCTGCACCCATAAGAAAAAAGAAATCTGTCTGGGGCTGTTCCCGTTTTAACTGTGCTAAAGTATCACAGGTGTAAGTGTTTCCGGCACGCTTTATCTCCATGTCGGAGACAATAAAATCAGGATTGTCCGCAATCGCCAATTCTACCATTTTAAGACGCCGGTCTGCCGGCATAACCTCTTCCTTTTTTTTCATATAAGGCTGTCCGCTGGGAATGAACATAACATTGTCGAGCTTTTCAGCAGATAATGCTGTTTCTGCGAGCAAAAGGTGTCCTATGTGAATCGGATTAAAGGTTCCGCCCATGATACCTGTTTTTTTCTTTCCAATATCCTGTTGAAAACTCTTCCTATTATCCATAATATCAGAATAATACCTTTCCTGCAATGCTGTCATACGTTTACAATTGTTTTCATACCATGTTAGTCGGGCAGTATAATTTTCTTGTTTTTCCGGTTTTCTTTGTAGAGGACAATTTTTCTTCCAATTACCTGCACTACCTGTGATTGTGTCCTGTCTGCAAGCATTTCCGCAATTGCCTTCGGTTCTTCCATACAATTCTTAAGCACGGCTATTTTAATCAGTTCCCGCGTATTGAAAACCTCTGCAACTGCTTCCGTCACCTCCGGTGTCAGATTGGATTTGCCTATCTGAAAAACCGGCTCCATGGTGCTTGCCAGTCCCTTTAAATATGCACGCTGTTTACTTGTCATTTTGTGTCTGTACCTTTCTTTTTACTTTTGAAGTTTCCATGATATAACCGTTTATTTATAATAATCAAACACCAGTCCGTACATTCTGACGGTGTCGCCTTCCTGTATGCCAAGCGCTTCCAGTTCGTCCAGAACACCCGTCTGCTTTAAAAAATTCTGGAAAAAGGTAAAGCCTTTTTCACTCTCTAAATTCGTATATCCCAGCATTTTTTCGATGCGTGGCCCTTCCACTACATATTCATTATTTTCTTCGTTGTATGTTACTGTATAAGGCTCATCCTCAAATACCATTTGCTCCGGGAAAAATTCCTGTTCAAAAATGACAGGCGTATCATCTAAAGCTTCCAACATATTCTTAACATGATATAAAAGCTCCTTTACACCACTTCCGCTCACGGCAGAAATAGGATATACATTAATGCCCTTTGGTTCAAATTCCGCCTTAAGCTTCGAAATAATTTCATTTTCGCCCTCATAAATTAAATCAACCTTATTTGCGGCAATCACCTGTGGCTTTGCTGCAATATCTGGATTATAGGCTTCAAGCTCTTTGTCAATGGCGTAAATATCTGCTATGGGGTCTCTGCCTTCAGAACCTGCAGCATCCACAATATGAATCATTACCTAGGATCGCTCAATATGACTTAAAA
>CAMWLB010000372.1 GCA_947174985.1 uncultured Lachnospiraceae bacterium
CTCCTTTACAAGTCTGAGGGCTTCCTCACCATTTTCTGCCAGAACGGCACGGCATCCGATATTATGTATAATCTCCTCCAGAATAGCCCTGTTGATTTCAACGTCGTCCACGATAAGAACCGTTGCCCCTTCGGGAACCCCCGCGTTATAAATCATGCCTGTACCTCCTCTGCCTGCAGAAAACTCTTTAACTCCTCAAATCCGGCTGTTATTCTGTCATAGTTTTCTTTCTGGACTGCCATCTTAAGTCTGAGAATCACACGTCCCACCTCATGCGGCGCACCCTCAGTAAGCTGTCGGATCGTATCCATAAACATTTCGGCCTTTTCCCAGTTTTCCATCTCCACACACAAAATCAGCTTTGACAGCGCTTTCTTAAGCGCCTCCCTGTTTTGCGATGTACCAAACTGCTTCAGGACTTCCCCGCCTTCACTGTCCTCCTGTCTGGAAACAGCCTGTACTCCCGACGTATAGCGGGACATGTTTACGGTGTCGGTATGCTGTTCGGCGTTCTTTTCCTCCTCGCAGGAACCGACCCATATGGAAAACGAAAAAGTACTGCCCTTTCCCTTCTGGCTTTCCACGCCAATCCTGCCGCCCATCAGCTCCACAAGCTGCTTGCTGATGTTAAGCCCTAAGCCTGTCACGCCGTATCTTCTGGAAATCGATGCATCAACCTGCGAAAAGCTTTGGAATAATTTGTCCTTATCCGCTTTGTCAATCCCGATCCCCGAATCTATCACAATAAAAAACAACTCTGTCCTGTCATTCATCTGCGCCGTCTTCAGCACTTCCAGCGTGACCTTCCCCACAGAAGTAAATTTCAGGGCATTCGATAAAAGGTTGTTGAGCACCTGCTTAATTCGAAGTTCGTCACCTATGACATATTCCGGCACATTGGGAGACACCGTCATAAAAAACTCAAGACCCTTTTCCGTGATTTTCGCCGAATGTGTGCCTTTTACATAGTTTAACATCTCCCGCACATTAAAACGGCGCGGCTCAAGGGTAAATTTTCCGGCTTCCAGTTTGGAAAAATCAAGAATATTATCGATGATTTTATTCATGTCCACACAACAGCGCTCTATTATTCGAAGCGACTTCATCGTGCGGCTGTCAATATCCTCGTCAAACAGCTCCTTTACATTGCCCAGCACCCCGTTGACCGGTGTACGGAGCTCATGTGTCACATTTGCGACAAATTCTGACTTGACTTTAAGGGCATGTTCTGCTTCCTGCTTTACCTGCGCAATCTCTCTTTTGAGATATTCCTTCTCCAGCATGTCGTTTGCCATGCAGACATAGACTTCCGGCGTGCTGCCGCTCTTTATGATTTTTGCCTCCACCGGAAAACAGGTAAGATTTCCCCGATACGCTACAAACTGTCTCGGCTTTTCGTCAAAGGGATATTCTGTTGTAAAGGCATTTTCCTCTATTTTAAATTCGGTTGGAAAAACATCAGCGATGCTGTGTCCGCACAGACCGCTTTTATATTCCAGCTTTTTTTCCGCCTCCGCGTTTGCATAGGATATTTTACCGGTTTCATCAAACTCAAATATCATTTCCAACGCGGCTTTGACGGAAAGAGCACTGCAGCTACCTTCTTCCATCTATATACCTCCTGCATCCATGAATACATTGCAAGAAGGGCAACAAAAATATACTCTTTTTGCTGCCCGCCGTTTGACAGAAAATTAGGAAAAAGTAAACATCTTGATAACTTCCACAATATTGAAGAAGTCCTCTTTTGCAAGTGCAAAACATTCCAGTACATCCGGTGAAAACTGTCCACATTCACCGTTCATAATCATGTCATAGGCTATGTTGTTGGCATAAGCACTCTTGTAAACTCTTGTGCTTACCAGCGCATCATAAACATCCGCTATAGCGACAATCTGTGCACTGATGGGAATTTCATCCCCTGCCAGATGGTCCGGATATCCGTTGCCATCCCACCTCTCGTGGTGATAACGGACGATATCATAGCAATGACGGTAAAAACCACTGTCTTGATTATCCTTAAATTTTTCCAGTATGTCACAACCGATGGTTGTGTGGGTCTTCATAATTTCAAATTCTTCAGGGGTAAGGCGTCCCGGCTTTAAAAGAATGGCATCGGGAATACCGATTTTCCCAATATCATGCAGCGCGGAAGCTCTGGCAATCTCATCAAGCAACTCCGGCGTCATGTTGTATTTGGGGAAATACTTCATCAGATATTTTAACATAATTCTGGTAAAATATTTGATACGCCTGATATGTTCGCCTGTTTCAAGGCTTCTGAACTCAACTACGGAACTGAGCGCATCAATCATAAATTCATTATTCTCACGAATTTTTCTCTCCTGCTCCCTGATAAGCTCCGCCTGTTTCTTCAGATTTACTTCCATATTGTGCTTATTATCGTACAGCTCAATAATGTTTCTCGCCCTGCGCTGCACAATATGCGGATAAAAAGGCTTGTGCATAACGTCCGCAACGCCGTAAGAATACGCCTGATCATCGCTGTCCAGCGCTTCCTCACTGGTAATCAGAATGACAGGAATTTTCTCCAAAAGGTCATTATCCCTCATGTAATTGAGCACGCCGAAGCCATTTAACACCGGCATCACAATATCAAGCAGAATCAATGCAATATTATGATTGTTCTGCAGGATCTCATTCGCCTCCTGACCGTTTGAAGCCTCTAAAATCTCGTATTCATCTTCAAAAACTCCGCTAAGTATGATGCGATTTACTTCTTCATCATCAACAATCAACATCTGACGCTTATCCATATCTTCTCCTCTTGAATCGTTGTGTAATATGATATTTTTTCTCACCTTCCACGTTACCATTGTTCCGTAAAAATGTCAATGAATTTTATGCCTGCGGCCTGTTGTCTTCCAGAATTTTCCTGATGCGTCCGTATGCCTCTGCAAGCTCTGCAAAAACCGCTTCCACCTTTGCTGCATCCACATCTGCCGCAGCTTTGCCTCTTAACAATTCCGACATTTCAGAGGCTGCGGCGTTTATGGGATTTAATCCCAGATTTGCCGTAACGCCTTTCAAGGTGTGCGCACCGCTAAAAGCCGCTTCATAATCCTTGTTTTTCAGGCTTTCCTGAATCTTGTCGAAGTTTTCATCATCTAAAAACTTCATCACATATTTCATGTACATCGACTCTTTGCCCATGAAACGCTTCAGCGTCGTTTCCACATCAGCACCGTTTTCCTCCATCTGCTTCCTGAATTTTTCGTCCATGCTGTCTCTCC
>CAMWLB010000373.1 GCA_947174985.1 uncultured Lachnospiraceae bacterium
GGATTTCTCCTGTTTTTGAAGAAAAAGTATGCGGAAAGCAGTACAATCAGGACAATGATGATGGGTCCCCACTGCTCATAAGTCAAAAACAGCAATCGGTTTTCCTGTGAAACCCAGTTCAGACCGAAAAATCCCCATAGATTAAAGGCGTTTACTGCAATATAAGGATAGGAACTGAGCGTGGAAGCATACTGCGAGATGACTGTTCCGAGCTCGAAGGGCATACAGAGCAGAATCATGCAGAAAATAACGCACAGTCCCGAAAACAGGTTGTGGAAAAAGTACCGCACGGAAAAGCGGTTCAGGAAAACGTGGTCCACAATGCCATAAATCAGTACGGGGGTAAACACGAGTGTCTGCGGCTTGAGCAATACGCCGACACCAAAGGCTATGTAGGCGGGAACCATTTTTTCCTCTGTTAAGAACAGACACATTAAGACGACGCAGAGAGTAAAGACGGCGTCAACCTGTCCCCAGACGGAAGAATTTAAAAAGACGGCGGGATTGAACAGGTACAGTGCGGAAAAAAGCACAGCGCGCCCGTCGTCCATCGCTTTTTTTGTGATGCGGTATACCAGAAGGCCGATTGCCATATCGCAGAGAATGGCAGGCAGCTTTAAAAGAAGCAGACAGCCTCCGGACAAATACGGTATTTTAAATAGGGAGAAAATCGCGCCGATTACCCACAGTATGTAGATAAATCCGGGGGGATAGTCCGTAAAAGTACCGGAAGAATAAAATTCCGAAAGTCCGTTTTCGTAAGCGAGATTTGCCCAGCCGGCGAAGCAGGCAGTATCGCTTAAGAAACCTTTATAAAAGTATGCAAAAATGCAGCGCAGAGCAAAAGCGGTGAAGAAAACCACTATAATCCATCTTTTATTCAAAAAAGCGGAAATTCCCTCGATATGGCGGATACATAGGAGAAATCCAACCATAGTCATCAGTGCAATTAAATGAATAGCAAGCATGAATATACCCCCTTTAAACGGTAACAGCTTTCAAGGAACGTACTCAAATTTCCTTATATATGCAAGCATAACATAAAATTAGTGAAAATGCCACAAAAAGACGTTGCGGAAGAAAGAAAATATGTGTATAATGGTAAATATACAGGAAGGAGTGGCAGCATGGAGGGAAAGCCGGTTAAAAAAGCAGTATATATTATAGGTACAGTTCTTTTGTCGTTGCTTGTCCTGTTCTGCGGGTATGAAATGGTCGCTGCCCGCATTGCTTCCAAGGAGGCGGAAAGCGCCTACGGCGGATTGGCTGAAAAGGTGGGTGCAAAGGCTGACACGGAAGAGATGGCAGAGGTGATAGCGGAAGCGATAGCACAGAATCAGTATCCGCCGCTGGAGATTGATATGGATGCCCTGAAGGAAATGAATGAAGATTTCAGGGGCTGGCTGTATTTTCCGGCACTGGATATCAGTTATCCCATTGTGCAGGGCGAGGACAATAATTACTATCTGAAACATTCTTTTGAAGGAGAGCGGATGGGCGCGGGATGCATTTTTATGGATTGCGGCGCTTCACCGGACTGGTCGGACAGAAACACCTTTGTGTTCGGACACAATATGCGTGATGAAAGTATGTTCGGCTCTTTCAAACGCCTGATGGCGGACCCGACGCTGTGTCAGGTCAACACCTGTTTCTATATATATACGAAGGATTACGTTTATACCTACGAGATATTCGCTTTCTATGAGACCAAGTCCACCAGCGACAGGTACATGACGTTTACCTCTGACGAAAACTATGATTTGTATGTCAAATGGGCGGTGGAACATTCCGAATATCAGTCAGAGGCAGATTTGTCGGAGCGGGGAAATATCGTATCCCTGTCCACCTGCTACGGCTCTGCGGGGACGAGCAGAAGGATGATTATTCATGGAACGCTGACAGCTACGGAAAATTACGAATAATTTTTTTGAAACTGGACCTTTTGGTCTTTTAGGACAGTCTTTATAAGTAGAAGAATCTTTAACATCATATAGAGTGTGAATCATGGGGAAAGGATGAAATTATGAGGAAAGGGAAAGCAAAAACGCAATTCAAAAGAGCAATGGTAAGCCTGTTGACGGCAGCCTTGGTTGCCAGCGGCAGCTTTGGCCTTACGACCATTACTTCCAGCGCTTCAGTTGCAGACGTTGATTTGAGTGATCCGCTGAAGTTTTCCGTGTATGCCAATGTATACACTAACAGCAATCACGTTGAGGGCAATGTCGCAATAGGAAACTTGCAGGCGAGTCTGGATATTTGGGAGGGCAAGTCCTATATCGGCGATCTTGCAAATGCCAATGCGTCGTTTAAGTGCAATGTAAGAGATGCTATTGTGGCATTTGCTGCGAACAACAGCGATGGCACAGCGAATGTCATTGCAGACCAGCCGGGACAGGGTTACAAGCTTACAGTTGTATCCAGAGGAACCGGTGAAGAAGCAGAAGATGTTGTTGTGAGGGAATTTATCACCGACAATAAGATGATAGGTTATGAATGCAGAACAGATATCGCGAGCAGAATCAGCACGGTAATCAACGCCTGCAAGAATACCTCAAGCGAACTGTATGCTCTGGATGACGTTGAGACTGACAATCTTTTGGTTTTAAATATCAGCGCCGCTGATTTTAATGGCAACGGAGATTACTATGACAGATTAATTACAGAAAGCGCCAGTGCCGGAAAGACGGTAGTTGTGAATGTTTCAGATTCCGGCAGCGTGGTTCTCTATTATAGTATGAATGCTACCACCGTCGGAGGTGGACTGGGCCACCAGTCATGGGCTGGTAATATTGTATGGAACTTCGGAAATGCTTCTTCTGTCAGCACGGGTGGTATATTCGGAACCATATTGGCACCTTCCGCATCGGTTACTAATAGTGCAAATATTGTAGGCGCTGTTATTGCTAACAGTTTTGCACAGGGCGGAGAAGTACATCAGGTAAATTATACCAGAGGTATTCCGAATCCTCCTCCAACACCTACACCGGAAGTACCGGAAGAACCAGATGAACCGGAAGAGACACCTACTCCTACACCTGAAGTGCCGGAGGAGACACCTACCCCGACGCCAGAAGTAACGCCTACCCCGACACCGGAAGTAACGGAGGAGACACCTACTCCTACACCGGAAGTAACGCCTACCCCGACACCGGAGGTAACACCTACTCCTACGCCGGTAGTGACACCTACCCCGACACCAGTAGTGACGCCTACTCCTACGCCGGTAGTGACACCTACCCCGACAC
>CAMWLB010000374.1 GCA_947174985.1 uncultured Lachnospiraceae bacterium
AAGGTAATCCGCCAGCATATCGATGTCGGAAGTCAGGTGAGTCGAAAGAATCACGTAATTCTGTCCACTTGCCACATAATCCCGCAGCACCTTAATAAAAAGCGTCCTGAACTCCTTGTCAAAATTTGCGGCGGGCTCGTCTAAGAGCAGCAGCTTCGGCTTGTGGGACAGGGCAAATGCCATTGCAAATTTCAGTTTTTCTCCCTTGGACAGCCGCCCATATTTCTTCCTGCTGTCCAGTCCGAACTCTTCAATACACTCTTTCAATCTGCTTTCCTCATAATGGCGGTAAAATCGCCCGTAACGGTTTCCGTTCCGCAGCAGGGTGTCACGCACATCAAACATATCGCCGTGCAGGACTGTGCCAATCTCCTGCTTTACGGCCTCCTCTTCCTCTGCAAGAGAAATTCCGTCAAGCCGGATTCCGCCTTTGTCCGCAGACAGCAGCCCTGCTATTATCTGAAGCAGCGTGGTCTTGCCCGCGCCATTTTCCCCGATAATCCCCATAATATAGCCTTCCGGCAGCTCTATCGATATATCGTCCAAAAGAAATGTATTCCGCCTTTTTGATACATTTTCAATCTTCAGCATTTCCGTCTTCCTTTCGTATATATTCTGTATATATCAATATATACACTACATGCACACTTTTGTCAATACAATTTTAAAAAAATCTAAATTGTCTTTTTATCCGCCGTGCTATATAATTGACCTATCATTTCTACACGAAACCAGCGCGTCCCACCAAAGCCACGGCCGGCAGGGGATACGCAGAAACGAGGTCAAAATGGCAAATCCATATCTTCCAAACTGGGAATATATACCCGACGGCGAGCCGCGCGTATTCGGCAGCCGCATCTATGTCTACGGCTCTCATGACAAGGCAGGCTCCGATAAATTCTGCGACTATGTCTTAAAATGCTGGAGCGCACCCCTTGACAATTTAAACGACTGGGTATGTCATGGGGATATTTTTCACACCCGCGCGGATTATGACCATGCGGCGGATACAGACTGGACCGGGGAGAACAACGAACTTTACGCACCGGATGTGGTAGAAAAAGACGGAAAATATTACCTTTTTGCCTACATTGTAAATGCAAAAGGCTGTGTTGCCGTAAGCGACCGCCCGGAAGGCCCATTTACACTCCTGTCCAAATACCAATATACCATCTCCGACGAAATCTGCTGCAACGGCTGGTTTATAGACCCGGGCGTGTTAGTGGACGACGACGGGCAGGTGTATATTTACTGCGGCTTTGAACGTTCCTTTATGGCACAGATAAATCCTGAAAATATGTACGAAGTTTTAGACAATACCTGCATCGAGCATTTTATCCCCTGTGAGCTTTCCGGCAGGAACGGTTTTGACAAAGAAGAAAAATTGTTTTTTGAAGCGGCGTCACCCCGCAAAATCGGCGATACCTACTATATGATTTATTCTCCCAAAAGGGGATGCCGCCTCGCCTATGCAACCTCGGACAAACCGACCGGACCATTTATCTACCGGGGCTACATCGTGGACAACGGCGTCGATTATCCGGGCGGCAATAACCACGGCTCCATCGCTTGTATCAACAATCAGTGGTATATCTTTTACCACCGCATGACAAACGGCACCATCATGTCCAGACGGGGCTGTGTTGAAAAAATTGAAATTCTGCCCGACGGCACCATTCCGCCTGTGGAAATGACCTCCTTGGGCTTTGAAGAATCCTTATCGCCCTACAGGGAAACGCCCGCCGATATCGCCTGCGTGCTGAAAGGCACTGCTCTTATCACGGAAAAAAACATATTGGAGCGCGTCGTAACCAACATTACGGACGGCTGTGTCATCGGCTATAAATATTTTGATTTTGGGGAAGATTTTTCGAGTAAAACTTTTACCTTCGCCGCCAGAATCGGCGGCTGCGGCTGTGACTGCACCATGCATATCCTAATCGACAGTGAAGACGGCACGGAAATTGGCTGCTGCCCGATCGGGCACGATGACGCTTTGGTAGAAACAAGAGTAAACATCGTCACCGGACGCCACGCCCTGTTTTTTAAAATCACCACCGATTACGCCGGCTGGACTGCCGATTACTTCAAGGGGCGCAGTTTGTTTGAACTAAAGTCGTTTGTATTTTTAAAATAATGTTCTTCTATAAATGTGCATCCCTCTGCTGCTTTATAGCATTTTTGTTGGCATACATCATGCTGTCCGCGATATTTAAGAACCCCTCAACGCCAAGCTCGCAGTACCCAATCGCATAGCTGATGGGAACATTGCTGGATTGATTGTAGATTCTGCAATGTTCCTCCAGTTCGCGGATAAACTGCTCTGCATCTCCGTCATATAAAACAGCAAATTCATCTCCGCCCTGACGGTACACCCTGCCATTTTCTCCTACTGTGCCGGAAAGCAGGCTGGCAAACCCCTGCAGCAATTTGTCGCCTGCAGAATGTCCAATCGTATCATTCACTTTTTTCAAGTCGTTCAAATCGGCAATGATATAATAACCGCTGCTGTCCTTTGCAAGCTTTCCCAAATCCCGTTCCAGCGCATTCCGGTTATAAATGTGCGTCATATAATCGATATATGCAAAATGACTGCCCGTCTCCGTGCAAAAAGCAATGATGCTCTGCATACAGTTATGCTTTGCTGCCGCCTCTGCGTCCGAAAGAACCTTGGTACCAATGCTTATGCTGTCCCTTCCATACTTACCCTCGACAGCATTCTTTACCTTTTCCAACACCACATAGACTTTTTCCTTTGAGCTGCTGATAAATGCCACACCATTTTCACCGATGCGGTACCCCTGCAGGCGGTATGACTTGATTCCCCTGTGGATATCCTGCAGAATCAGCGCATCCTGTTTCCAGTCAAAATTGTTTTCTGTCTTGCAAAAACACAGAACCGCTATCATCATCTTCTGTTTTTCAAAATCATTTTCATCCAGAACCGTCTCAAAGGCATACTGATTGAACAACGCAGATTTTTCGTCCACATATTTTTCCGTATTCTCGTTGCTCAGTATAAGACCGAGCATAATAAGCGTGGAGCAGACAACCACCAAGAGATTTTCCGGCATCAGCATTTGAATGGCTGAAGTGACAATATAAATCGGAACGGCAAGTATGATTGCCATTCTTTTTTCACCATCCAGAATCTTCCAGTAGCGGAGGCAGTAATACAAAATCAGAATCAGGTATATGACAACACTCTTATACACATCTGACGCTGCCGCCGAAGAGGATA
>CAMWLB010000375.1 GCA_947174985.1 uncultured Lachnospiraceae bacterium
GTAATGGATTAATAGGTGGGATAGAAAAATTACTTTCGTGGCTTTAGAAATGCGCTTGTGCGGGCAAATTACAATAACTTAAAAAACGGTGTGCATGAGACTACAGAATATCTTGAACTGTTTCTTAAGAATGTATTGATGGACGAGAAAAACGAACTGCATAACAGGGCGATGCACATCAGTGGACTGCTCTCAAATCCACCAAAACAGGACATTGAGGAATTGAAACAGGACATTGGAGAGCAAAAACAGGACGTTGATATCAGAAAACCTTTTGGAGAAGAAATGGAAGGGGAAGTATCTTTTTGTGAAATAGCAGTACGGGAGAGAGTGCCATGCAAATGAAAAAACGATTCGCACAGACTACTGCGGTTCTTTTTATAAGTGTGTTACTGTATGCCTTTGGCGTATGGGAGAGCGGAAGGCAGAATCTATTTACAGGCGAAAGAGAAAAGCATTTTTATCCGACCGGAACGGAGGCGCGGGAGCGGGCGGCGGAAGAGCCGGTGCTTTGCGTGCCGGTCGGGGAAGTTTATCTATCTGGGGAAGAGACGGGGATTGCGGAAGGTCTGCTTGCCGAGCTGCAGGAATATGTCAGCAGGGGAGAGCAGTCAGAGGCAATGGAGGCATACTGTGACGAGGCGCTGATGGTGGATGTGGAGGAACTGCTTAAGCTGTGTCCTGAATATGAAAGTTTGATTGAGGAAGCGGGACTGTGTGAGAGTTCTATTATAGAGGGACAGGATGTTCTGGAAGACATTGTCAGAATCTATCAGGTCCCCTTAAGCGGAGAGGGCAGTGATACGTTTCTGGTGCAGTATGAAGGGTATGGCGGAAGTCGTGGTTATTGGGTTCTTCTTAAGAAGGTGGAGGAGAGATATCGGGTAGGATTGGAGTGTATAGGCGCAGGGGATGCGGTTCGACAAGCAAAAGAGCGGGGAAGTGTCATTTTTACATGGGGAGATGGTGAAGAAAGAGGCTGCTATCTGCTGGAAAAAACGAAAGAGAAGGGACTTTTTGTGACGCGGCTTGTATTGTACGGGGACTGGGAGAAAAGAATGGAAGACGCTTCCCGGCTTTTTCACGGTGATGGCAAGTATATCCGCAGGGAAACCACAAGAGCAGTTCCCGACTTTTACTATCTGAACAGGCGAAGCAGCCTGCTGCCTGCCGTAAAGGAATATGTGGAAGAAAATATGGCGTGCTTTGCAGATAAGCTGTACGGGTGGGACGGTATTGTCTGGAGAGACCTTACCATATGGGGGGACGAAGAGTCCGCGGTGCTGACCGAAGAGGAAGAGCAGCAGATAGAAGAGGCTTTGGGAAAGCGAATTTACGCCCGCCTTGTTATCGTCTCTGCTGATTATGACAACGACGGCGATTTAGAACTGTTTCTCAGAGAGGAGGGAGAGGAAATCCGAATGCTTCTTTGGGAGGACGGCGTCTGTAAGGCGGAGCCGGTGGCAATGTACGGAAAAGAAACGGCAGCACAGATGTGGTTTGTAGAATTTGCAGGGAAGATGGTGACCTTCGAAATTGCATTGCCTTACGGGGAAAAGTATCCTCTGCTGTCGGCATATCTGATAGAAGGAGAACAAAAGACATTACTTTTGACATGTCAGCTTGTCTATGGGGATACGGTGGAAATAGGCGGGTACAAAAGTATGCGTGAAAGCTTTTCGTATCAGGATATTTATGGCTTCTGTCCGGTTGTGACTCTGGCTGAAGCGTATCAGGGTTCTCCTTGGGAGAGCCTGAGCCCCGAGCTGGAGGCAGCCTGCGGGGAAGTCAGGGTAACGCCTGTGTGGGAAGAACAGCCTTTTTCGGACAGTTTTCTTTCCTTTATCAGAGAGTGCTATGGCGGGGTGCTTGCAGGGAGAGCGCGTTTTTCGCAGTTTCTGGAGCCTTACGAAATTGACAGAGAGGAAGACAGAGAGAGGTTCCTGCAGTTTGCGGGGATAGAGGACGAGGGGCTGGCAAGTTGGTACGGCTGGGCGTACTGCTTTACTTCTCCTGATGGGTCGGAACATTTTCTGGCGGATTGGGACTGCGGCGGTACGCTTGGTGTCTGCACTTTACAATTGTTTGGCGTAGAGGAAGAAGCAGAACTGGTAGATTATTATAGGGGTGATTACAGTGGGATAGTGTTGTTTGAGGGGCAGGTTTACTGTATTATCACGGACTATGATTTTGGAACGAAAAATCTGTGCGGCGTGCATATTCTGCCGCTAAATGACAGGGGAGAGTGGGAGCATTATTATCTTTCCCTGACGCCGGATGTGGAGAACTATCAGCCTGTCTGCCTTTACGGCGGACAGGAAGCGGCGCTTTCAGACTATGTGGAAAGCGTGTACGGAGAGGCGCTTTCGGCCAGCGTGGAGCGGGAGAATTTTACGGGAATCGGTGAAAATGCTGCCATAACCGCAGAACTGTGCCGCAGCATCAAAAATAAAGACATCTATGTTTTTGGGGATACAGTTCCCTACAAGGTAATCGATGCGGACAATGACGGGGAGTGGGAGGTTATCCGTACAGGATATTATTGGCCTTCCTCCTACC
Organism: uncultured Lachnospiraceae bacterium; assembly: GCA_947174985.1. Taxonomy (GTDB): domain Bacteria; phylum Bacillota; class Clostridia; order Lachnospirales; family Lachnospiraceae; genus Acetatifactor. The sequence goes on from CAMWLB010000375.1 coordinate 2,560, forward strand.
ACCAGCCTTTTATGGTCGAGTATGGCATGTATGGCTATCGTGACGGGGCGTTTGTGGAATTTGATATGAAGGATATTTTGAGCGGCTATGATGCGTATATCTGGGCGGCAGAAGGCGGTTCTTGCTGGGTAGACTGTTACCTTCTGCAGCTCTGGTTTGAGGAGATTGACGGTGTTACGTACCTGTTTACTCTTGACCTGCTGTCTCCGACCGGCGATTATCTGTTGCGCGCCTGTGTGATACAGGACGGGACTGCAGAGGATGTGGGCGTGTGGCTGTTACATGCCGCAATGCTTGAAAACATAGAGGAAGCAGTTTATGTGAGTTATTCAAATGGGTGAAAGGTAAGTACAGGGGGAATGCCATGACAGCCCCCCTGTTTTGCCTCGCTGCATTAAAACGAAACGATAAGCTGCATTTTAAATTTTTCTTCACCATATACGGCGTGTGGTATATCTTTTGGCATAATCAGCGTTTCGCCCTCGCTTAAAAGGAAGACTTCACCACCGACGGTAAAACGTCCCGTTCCTTCCAGAACGGTTACCATTGCGTCCCCGCCTGCCGCATGGGTGGAGATTTCTTCCCCCTTGTCAAAGGAAAATATGGTCATACTGACGGTATCATTCTGCACAAGCGTTTTGCTGACCACCTGACCGGTCTGGTATGCAA
>CAMWLB010000376.1 GCA_947174985.1 uncultured Lachnospiraceae bacterium
TTATGGCGCTGCGCTATGGTACGGTGCCTATTGTGAGAGAGACGGGCGGCTTAAAGGACACGGTATTGCCCTACAATGAGTATGAAAATACCGGAACCGGTTTCTCTTTTGCAAACTACAATGCGCATGAGATGCTTCGGGCTATCCGTTACGCGGAACAGATATATTACGACAGGAAAAGAGAGTGGAACAAGATTGTTGACCGCGGCATGGCGGCTGATTTTTCATGGCATGTATCTGCAGGCAAATATCAGGAGATGTATGACTGGCTGATAGGCTATTAAGTTCCGGACAGGAAGTTTTAAAATGGGTAAAAGCAGCAGGAAAGACGGATTTATCATACAGGCGGGCATACTGGCGGCTGCCGGTATTATCTGCAGGATTATAGGACTCCTTTACAGGAGTCCTTTAGCTGCTGTTATCGGTGACGAGGGCAACGGCTATTATCAGACTGCATTCAATGTCTATACCATTATTCTTTTGATTTCTTCTTACAGTATTCCTTCCGCAATTTCCAAGGTAATTGCACAAAAGCTGTCCGTGCGGGACTATGTAAACGCGCATCGGATTTTTTTGTGCGCCATGTTTTATGTGCTGGTGGTGGGCGGCATTGCGAGTCTGGTGCTGTTTTTTGGCGCGGGGCTGTTTGCGAAGGGACCGGCTGCTGCCGTCCTGCGGGTGTTTGCACCGACAGTCTTTCTGTACGGCATACTCGGTGTGCTGCGCGGCTATTTTCAGGCGCACCGCTCCATGGTGCAGACCTCGGTTTCCCAAATTCTCGAGCAGATTTTAAACGCGGTGGTCAGCATTGGCGCAGCGTATCTGCTAATTACATTTATGCTGTCCGGCACGCAGAAATACGTGTTAAACGACGATTACTCGGTGAGCTTCGGAGATGAAATTGTGCAGGAAGTTGCAGAGGCAGTAGTCAATGAAGAGGACGGGAGCAGGACCTATGTTTTGAGCGCAGCGCAGCAGGAGTGGAACACGGCGCACGCTACCTACGGCGCGGTGGGAAGCGCGATGGGAACCGGTTCCGGTGTGGTGGCGGCGTTGCTCTTTATGTGGGCGGTTTATGGGCTGAACAAAAAGACGATTCATCGGCGGATTGCAAGGGACAGGCATGAGCCGGAGGACTATAGCAGTATCCTGCGGTTGGTGAGCAGTGTGGTGGTTCCCTTTATTTTGAGTACCGCCATCTATAATCTGAGTACCTTTTTAAACCAGACTATATACACATGGATATGTTGCCTTGCCAAAGGTATGGGGGACGCGGAGACCTCGACAAGCTATGGCATTTTTTCCGCGAAAGCGGTGGTGATTTCCAATATTCCCATTGCGCTGGCTTCTGCCATGTCCTCGGCAATCCTGCCCAATATAGCGTCAAGAGTGGGGCGGGGCGATATAGAGGGCGCAAGGGAAAAGACGGCGCAGGCCATTAAGACGACCATGCTGATTGCCATTCCGGCTGCTGTCGGTATCGGTGTACTGGCAAGGCCGATTACATGGCTTTTGTTTCCGCAGAAGGCTTCCGTGGATTTGGCGGCAAGGCTTCTGACAGCGCTTTCTGCTTCTGTTGTTTTCTATTCCCTTTCCACCCTGACCAACAGTGTGCTGCAGGGAATCGGCAGGGTAAAAACGCCGGTGCGCAACGCTGCAGTGGCGCTGGGGATTCAGACGGCGGTGCTGGTGCCCATGCTTCTTTTTACAGACATGGATTTGTATGCACTGGTAATCGCCATGCTGGTATATTCCGGTACTATGTGCGTTTTAAATCAGCTTTCTATCCGCAAATATATGGATTATGAGCAGGAGACCTTCCGCACCTTTACCACGCCGTTTGTGGCGGCGGCATTTATGGGAGCTGCGGCTTATGGCACCTACAGAGGAATAGGCTGGCTGTTAAAATGCGGGGAATATCCCTCCCGCCTGCAGAACATATTGGAGCTGTTTCCGGCGGTTATCGTGGGCGGCATCGTGTATTTTGTTCTGGAAATTGTATTGAAAGGAATCAGCGAGGCAGAGCTTCGGGCGCTGCCCAAAGGATATTTGATTGTAATAATGGCAAAAAAGTGCCATTTGCTGAAATAGGAAGAGAGGATCATTACCATGGCATTTGACGGCATCACGATAGCAAATGTAGTAAAGGAAATGCGTGAAGCGCTCACAGGCGCCCGCATTGTAAAAATCGCCCAGCCGGAAACGGACGAACTGCTGCTCACCATCAAAGGGACAGCAGGACAATATCGTCTTTTGATTTCGGCAGGGGCATCCCTGCCGCTTATTTATTTGACGGAGAAAAATAAGCAGGCTCCCATGACGGCGCCGGGCTTTTGTATGCTTCTGCGCAAGCATCTGCAGAACGGCAGGATTGTGGATATCAGTCAGCCAGGTCTGGAGCGCATTGTGCACATCAACGTGGAGCATTTAAACGAGATGGGGGATTTGTGCAGAAAAAGGCTGATTGTGGAGATTATGGGAAAGCACAGCAATATTATTTTCTGTGACGATAAAGATATGATAATAGACAGCATCAAGCATGTGTCGGGCTTTGTCAGCTCGGTCAGGGAGGTGCTGCCGGGCAAGCCTTATTTTGTGGCGGATACCACGCACAAGAAAAATCCGATGGAGGCAGAGAAGACAGATTTTATAGAGACGCTTCTCGGCGCGCCCATGCCCGTTTTCAAGGCGCTTTATACCTCTTATACCGGTCTTTCGCCCCTGATTGCGCAGGAACTTTGCGCAAGAGCCGGCGTGGATGGCGAGCGTCCTGCCGCGTCTGACAGGGAGGCGCTTTGCAGGCTTTTTGAAGCATGGAGAAGTATGCGCGTCGCAATTCGTGAGGGTGCTTTCTCCCCCTGTATTGCATACACGGCGGACAAGCCTGTGGAATTTGCGGCGTTTCCCCTGACCATGTATGACGGAAACGGCGCGGACAGCTTAAAGAGCTTTGCGTCCATGTCGGGACTTTTGGAGGAGTATTACGCGGAAAAGAACTCGCTTACCAGAATCCGCCAGAAATCCTCCGATTTGCGCAGAATTGTGCAGACGGCGTTAGAGCGCAATGTGAAAAAGTACGACTTGCAGCTTGCGCAGATGAAGGATACGGAAAAGCGGGATACCTACCGGATTTACGGCGAACTGCTCAACACTTACGGCTACGGGGCGGAGGAGGGGGCAAAATCCCTTGAGGCGCTCAATTATTATACCAATGAGATGATAACC
>CAMWLB010000377.1 GCA_947174985.1 uncultured Lachnospiraceae bacterium
TTAAGACATCGCCCTTTCACGGCGGTAACACGGGTTCGATTCCCGTTGGAGTCATCCTCGATAGCTCAATGGTAGAGCACACGGCTGTTAACCGTGGGGTTGTAGGTTCGAGCCCTACTCGGGGAGCACGGCGACATAGCCAAGTGGTAAGGCGTGGGTCTGCAACACCCTGATCACCAGTTCAAATCTGGTTGTCGCCTCTTTAAAAACCTCGAAAATTTTGTGTTTTCGAGGTTTTTGCTTTTTCCTAATATTGCGTTTTGTGTAGAGCAGGAGGGTATGAAACATATGAAATTATTTTTTGAAATTTTAGGTGCAGGCTGCATTTTGTATTGCCTGTCTATTCTTTTATTTACAGGACATGGAACCAATTTCTTTTTGATTTGGGGGTTTGCCGGAATTTTATTTCTTTTGTGGGCGAGGTATGGAAGTAAATTACGCGGTATTATGCCGGCCTGGTTCAAGAAAACGGCTTGTATTCTGCTTTTTTTGGGAATTGTCGTATTTGTTGTAATAGAAGGTATGGTACTGAGCGGTTTTTTCAAAAAAGGAAAAGAGGGACTTGACTATATCCTTGTGTTGGGCGCACAATTAAAAGAGAGTGGACCGAGTTATGTTTTACAGCAGCGATTGGATGCGGCATATGACTATCTGTCCCAAAATGAGAATACTATGGTGATTGTATCCGGCGGACAGGGCAGCAATGAGCCGGATACGGAAGCGCAGGGCATGTATGATTATCTGGTGGGAAGAGGAATCGCACCGGAGAGGATTATAAAAGAAGATCAGTCCAGAAACACGTATGAAAATATTTCCTTCAGCGGACAGCTTTTTGACAGGGAAGAGGTAAGCGTCGGGATAGTTACAAGTAATTTTCACGTGTTCCGTGCCTTGAAGCTGGCGCGGGCAGCCGGTTATAAAGATGTTTGCGGTATAGCTGCAAGGTCTCATGCCGGTGTGCTGCCAAACAATATGCTGCGGGAGTTTTTTGGCATCGTCAAGGATTTTTTAGTGGGAAACTTGACATGATGTTGTAAAAAAGGAAGCATAAGGAAAGGACGGGGAAAGGTATGGAAAGCTACGAAGAAAAGGTAGAGAAATTGCGGCAGATGGTTGCGGAAAGCAGTAATATCGTGTTTTTTGGCGGGGCAGGTGTTTCCACGGAGAGTGGGATACCGGATTTTAGAAGTGTGGACGGACTGTATAACCAGCAGTATGATTATCCGCCGGAAACCATTCTGAGCCATACTTTTTACAGGAGAAACACAGAAGAATTTTTCCGTTTTTATAAAAATAAGATGCTATTTCTTTCTGCAAAGCCGAACGCTGCGCACAAAAAACTCGCAGAGTGGGAGGCTGAAGGAAAGCTGAAGGCGGTAGTGACGCAGAATATAGACGGGCTGCATCAGGCGGCAGGGAGCAAAACGGTATGGGAACTGCACGGAAGCGTGCTTCGGAATTACTGTGAGGACTGTGGTGCATTTTATGACGTGCAGTTTATTAAGGAAGCGGAAGGAATTCCGTATTGTCCCAAGTGCGGTGGAGGTGTGAAGCCGGATGTGGTTTTGTATGAGGAAGGTCTGAATCAGCATGTGCTGAATGAAGCGGTAAGAGCGATAAAGAGCGCTGATATGTTGATAATTGGAGGAACCTCGCTGGCTGTATATCCGGCGGCGGGGCTGATTGATTATTTTGAGGGAAAATATCTGGTGTTAATCAATAAGGCGCCTACCCCGAGGGACAAAATGGCGGATTTAGTGATTCAGGGCAGTATTGGCGAAGTGCTGGGAGCGTTGTGATGAACTGATAGACATGGCAGGGCGTTTGTGGGCTTAAAAGTGATAGGCAGGAAAGGATTGGTGTACCGATGGACATTCAGGTGGGGGACATTGTAAAATTAAAAAAGCAGCATCCCTGCGGCAACCATGAATGGGAGGTTCTTAGGATTGGTGCGGATTTTCGCTTAAAGTGCGCAGGCTGTGGGCATCAGATCATGATAGCGCGCAGACTGGTTGAAAAAAATGTCAGGGAAATCCGAAAAAAGGATTGAGAACACGTAGTATACAGAGGTTATATCAGGATGAACAAGAAGAAAATGACGATTGATGATATAGCGAGAGAGCTTTCCGTGTCCAAGACCACGGTATCAAGAGCCATTTCCGGAAAAGGCAGAATAAGTCAACAGACTAGAGATAAGGTAATGGCTTATATCAAGGAAAATGATTACATACCAAGTGCAATCGCGAAAGGACTGGCACAGAAAAAGACATATAATATTGGGTTTGTGATGCCGGGAGACTGTAATTTAATGGATATTCCTTTTTTCCAGAAATGTCTGTTGGGAGTCAGTGAAATGGCCGCTTCTCTGGACTATGATGTTTTGGTTTCCATAACCTCAGAGCATGATATCAGCCAGTTGGAGCGCTTGGTGAATAATCATAAGGTTGACGGTATTATTTTGAGCAGAACGCTGATAGACGATGAAGCCGTAAGGTATCTTTGTGAAAAAGGGATACCCTTTATCACAATCGGTACGGCAAAGGACAAAAATATTATTCAAATTGATAACGACCACAGAAGGGCCTGTAAAGAACTGGTATCCCTTCTGCTGGCCAAGGGAATTCGTAAGATGGCATTGCTTGGCGGCGATAAAACACATATGGTCAGCGAAAAGCGTTTAAAAGGTTATATGGATGCTTATTCGGAGCAGGGGATTCCTTTGGACCACAGTTTGATTTATATGGATGTCAATAACAATGTCATAGTAGATGAAATTGTAGAGAATCTGATAAGTGATAATATAGAATGTATTGTGTGCATGGACGATTTTATCTGCATGCAGGTATTGAATAAATTGCGAAAGCAGAAAATCAGGGTTCCGGCAGATGTTAAGGTGGCATCTTTTTATAACAGTCTGCTGTTGGAGAGAAATATTCCGGCGATTACTTGTCTTTCTTTCGATATTCATGAATTGGGAATGGTTACATGTAAGACGCTGATTGACCACATCGAGGAAAAGGAAGTACAGTATCGCACACTTTTGGGATATGAGGTGTCCATGCGTGAATCGACGCAGGTGTAACAGGCGTAGCCATAGATGAGGATAGTAAGAGGCGAAAACCCGCTCTAAGAAGGGTTTTCGCCTCTTTTGTGTAAATGTACAGAGAAATTTGCGCAACAAGCGCAACGTTTAAGTAACTCTAATTGTGTAATTTGAACATAAT
>CAMWLB010000378.1 GCA_947174985.1 uncultured Lachnospiraceae bacterium
CTCTTCACTCCTTCACAGTAGCGCAGCTTCCCAAAAGCCACCAAATCAATTCAAAAACTGCAACATTCTCCTTTCCCTCCACTGGCTTATTGTAATGAGCGTTTCCGACAAAATTAAGTCCTGCTATGGCAAGTCCTTTTTCATTGACGGCATCATAATAAAGCGGGCAGCCCTGCGCAACATGCGCCATGCCAATCATGGCATAATGGCTGCCCATATCTCCCATCTCAAGGAAATGAAAGGGATAATTGCGGGGTGTCACCACAATCTCCTCTCCATAGGAACATTCGTAATCCAATGTCCTGCCAAAATAAAAATCTTTTGTTTTGTAAGCCGCTGCTGTACACATAAAAAATCCCTCCTATTTTTTTCTTTTTTCCGCCGCTTTTCTCTTCAATTCCTCCAATGCGTCCCTATAACGTTTGGAACTCATGGAAGGGTTATTGCGGATACGGCTTTCGAAGCCTGCCTTGATTTCATCCATATGAAATTTCTCAGAAAAAGCTTCCTTTTTGGCGCTCCATTCTTCGCCTGCCACCGCCGCCAGCACGTCAAGGCGCTTCTGCAGCCGCTGCATCTCTTCCTTCGCTTTTTCCATCCGCACCAGAATATCCCGCAAATCCAATGCTTCCTTGAAAGAAAGCGTAAAATCGCAGGCAATATAAATGGTCAAAAGAATCGTCACTACAGTCAAAAGGTTGGCCGGTATTCCCAATACAAGGCTCTCGATAGGTCTGTGTATCACGTAGTTCATCAACAGGGTAAGACCGCCCCATGCCAGCGTCGAGCTCAAGCAGATTTGCCCTTGAAAATTAAAGGGCTGGTTGGAGTAATCCCAATACCGCACCTTAAAGAGCGCCTCCATCACAACGCCTGTCACATATTCCAGCACCGTTGCGCCGATGCAGCCGGCAATATAAACCGCCCACCAATGTCCCAAAAAGGGCTTTGATACCACCAGCATCATGATGGCGCCGCTGCCGTAAAGCGGCAGGAAAGGTCCCTTCATAAACCCTCTGTTTACCAGTTTCCTGCTTTTTAAGGAAACATAGGATGACTCGAAGCACCACCCGAAAAAGCAGTAAAAATAGAATAGAAACAACCATTGTATTAACGTATAAGAATACATATCCGGCTCCTATCGGTACACCTGCATGCCAAGACACAGTTTCCCTTTTTTCGTCTCGTACTTTACTCCTGTAAAAATAAACTTGCCGTACCCTCTCACATTCACAACCTCGCCTGCCTTTAACAGGCGGCTGTTATTTTCCACCAGCCTGCCGTCCACATATACTTTTGCACTCTGAAACAGGGCAAGGCTCTCCGCCCGCGAAAGCTTGTAAAGCTTTGACAGGCACCCGTCTATCCGCAGGGAACTGACCTGCACTTCCTCTTCCTTAGGTTTATCTGCCTCCATCTCCTCCATCTGCTCCACCACCTCGCAGCTTACATGGGTGTGCTTTATCTGTGTCAGGTTTTCACAAATATATGGCGCCATGGAGGACTGGCAGTAGAAATAACCGCCATCCCGCCCTGCGCGGATATCGCCGATACAGCTTCTCTCAATGCCCAGATTCATCAATGCGCCCAAAAAATCCCTGTGGCTTAAGGCTTCTGCAAACTTGAGCATAAGCGGCTTTGCATGAATACAAGAAATCGGATATGCCTCCTCATAGCCAAGCTCCTCGGGGGAGCCGAAGCGTATCATCTTCCGCTCTGCGCCCTCATCTCCGCCAAACAGTGCCGGCGCGGCAAAATCCAGTTCTCTTTCCATTCCGTAATAGAGCTCCAGCTCCGCCAGCCCCAGAAAACCGCTGAAGGTAAACAGGTTCTGCCGGTAGGATTTATCTGCCAAATCCCGCAGACGCCTCTGTAATTGTAGTTGTTCCTTTTCTGAATTGAGTGCCATATCATTCCCTTCACACTTAGCCCAACGCAACGTCCAGTATCATCATCAGTAAAAAACCGGCAAGCACGCCCATCGTGCCCACATGGGAATGTTCCCCCAAATGCGCCTCCGGTATCAGTTCCTCCACCACCACATAGAACATGGCGCCCGCCGCAAAGGACAGAAGCCACGGCATATAGGGAACCAGAAAGGAGGCAAGCAGCACGGTCAGCACGCCGAACAGCGGCTCCACCACGCCGGACAGGCAGCCCGCCCAAAACGCCTTAAAGGAGGTCGTCCCTTCTTTCTTCAAAGGCAGCGAAATTGCCGCGCCCTCGGGAAAATTCTGAATCCCGATTCCCAGAGCAAGCGCAAAAGCCGCCGCATAGTCTGCGCCGGAGCCTCCGTTTAGCTGTGCGTTGGCAAAGGCCAGCCCCATCGCCATGCCCTCCGGAATATTGTGCAGGGTGACGGCAAATACCATCAGAGTCGTCCGATGAAGCGAGGTCTTCGGTCCCTCCGCCTCTTTCTCTCCCTGATGCAGATGGGGAATTATTTTATCCATTATAAGCAAAAATGCCGCGCCAAGCACAAAACCGCCCGCCGCAGGCATCCATCCTCTCTGTCCGTTCTCTTCCGCCTGCTCTATCGCAGGTATCAGCAGGGACCAAACCCCTGCTGCAATCATAACGCCCGCCGCAAAGCCCAGAAAGGACTTGTGCACAGCCTCCTTCATTTCCTTTCGGAAGAAAAAGACAACAGCCGCCCCCAGCGAGGTCATAAGCCACGCAAAGCCTGTGCCCTCCAAAGCCAGCAAAAATGTGTTCATATCAATCCCTCAAATCCGCGCTGAAGTCTGCTAATTAAAACTTATCACTGCATTTTTCGGCGCTTTTGTTTTTTCCACGCTGACCGCATGCAGAACCGGTCCCTCTCCCTGATATTCTTCCCTGTATTCCTTCGCAACATTCGCTTTTACCTTCACCCATTCCTTCTGTGTAAGCGAATCTGCTCCGGCATACTCACAGGGATAGCCCAGAAATGCCATATCGTCCGCACAGCAGGTCATTGCCATGCGCCCCGGCACAAAATATCCTTTGGTCATCCCCTCCGGTTTTAACACCATAGCGGTGAAACGGATGGTTTTGCCCTCATAGCGCTCCAGATGATCCAGGGAATCCAGATACCAAATCCCATAACTTTCATTACTTAACTCAATGATCTCCGCCTGCAGATCATAGGGCAGATCCTCCTCAAAAATCTCGTTGATCTCGCCGTTAGCATCCTCAAAAATCACATCCGCACCCTGATTTACCGCCTTGATAT
>CAMWLB010000379.1 GCA_947174985.1 uncultured Lachnospiraceae bacterium
CTATGGCAAAATCCAGCTCTACGCAGGAAATTACGATTTCTGGTATGAGTCCAGCCAGCTTTTATTCCGGCAGATGAAGGAAGCCAACAAAAAGAAAGAGGAAAAAATTAAGGAACTGCAGGAATTTATCTCCCGCTTCTCCGCCAATGCCTCCAAGTCCAAGCAGGCAACCGCAAGAAAGCGCGCGCTGGAAAAAATTGAGCTCGATGAGATTCGCCCTTCCAGCCGCAAATATCCGTATATTGATTTCCGTCCCGACAGGGAAATCGGCAACGAAGTCCTGACTGTAGAACATCTCTCCAAGACCATAAACGGAGAAAAGGTGTTAAACGACATTTCCTTTATCGTAGGACACGACGACAAGATTGCCTTTGTCGGCAGCAATGAACAGGCTAAGACTACCCTGTTCCAGATTCTTGCGGGCGAGCTTGAGCCTGATGAGGGCACCTACAAATGGGGCGTTACCACCTCACAGGCCTATTTCCCCAAGGATAATACGGCGGAATTTGACAGCGACCTTACCATTGCCGACTGGCTGACCGGCTATTCGCCGGTAAAGGATGTCACCTATGTGCGCGGCTTTCTCGGACGTATGCTTTTTGCCGGTGAGGACGGCGTGAAAAAAGTCAAAGTGCTTTCCGGTGGAGAAAAGGTCCGCTGCCTTTTGTCCAAAATGATGATAAGCGGCGCAAACTGCCTAATCCTTGACGAGCCGACCAACCACCTCGACATGGAATCCATCACCGCGCTCAACAACGGACTGATTAAATTCGGCGGCGTGGAGCTTTTCTCCTGCCATGACCACCAGTTTGTGCAGACCACGGCAAACCGCATTATGGAAATCCTGCCGGACGGCACCCTGGTTGACAAGATTACGACCTATGACGAATATCTTGCCAGCGATGAAATGGCAAGAAAGCGCACCGTCTATACCAAGACTACTGAAGACGAGGACTAAGAAAACGTGCGCAGAAAAAATGTGTATGGAGGACTACGATGGTAGATTTGCATGTACATTCCAGCTATTCTGACGGCTCCTTTTCACCAAAGGAGCTGGTCGAATATGCCTTAAACCATAATATCAGCGCTTTCGCGCTCACGGACCATGACACGGTGTCAGGACTTGACGAAGCAATCTCCCATGCTGAAATGCTCTCCGGAAAGGTCTGTGCTGCAAATCCTGCCGGAAATACCGTTGAGGTCATTTCCGGCATTGAATTCTCTACCGAATATGAAGGGCGTGACATTCATATTGTGGGACTTTTCATCGACTATAAGAGTGAGCAATTTCAGAATTATATTACTTCTTTCGTAGAATCCAGAGAAATCCGGAACGAAAAAATGTGCCGTCTGCTAAAAGAGCACGGCATCGATATAACCTATGACAAATTAAAAGAAGTATTTCCGGACGCTGTTATCACAAGGGCACACTATGCCCGCTTTCTGACAGACAACGGCTATACCGGCAGTATGAAGGAGGCCTTTGAGCGCTATGTGGGCGACTATGCTCCCTGCTTTGTTCCCCGTGAAAAGGTAACGCCCGTGCAGGCTGTACGCCTGATACGGGAGGCATCCGGTATTCCCGTTCTCGCCCATCCTACCCTCTATCGCATGAACAGCGGACGCTTAGAGCAGCTGGTCATGGAGCTAAAGGCAGCAGGACTGCTCGCCATAGAGGGCATCTATTCTACCTATAGCCCTGCGGAAACCCGCGAGATACATGCCATCGCAGATAAATACGGGCTTGCCGTCAGCGGCGGCTCCGATTTTCACGGCTCCAACAAACCCGGGCTGCAGTTTGGCACCGGCTATGGCAGGCTCTATATCCATGAAGAGGTTCTTGACAGACTGAAAGCGCTGCTGCAACCCTAAGTACCTTCACGGTTCTGCCGTGTCATCAAAAGTGGAAATCCCATATCATACAGCGTTTCGTTGATTTCTGCCAGCAGTTCCATGCCGCCTGCATGATGTTTCACTGTCAGATACCAGTAGACCACCATATCTGCCGCCAGGCTTTTTGACAGGCAATAGCCATATTTACGTAAAAGACCTTCGGTTTCTGCAAAAGACATGCCCTGTGAAACGGCTATTGCCAGAAGCGCCTGCTTTGTCGGCTCTTTTGTCTTATAAAGTCGGAACATGCGCTCACTGATTTGCGCGCTTTCATACAGCGTCTTCAGCAGACCCGTATACCCCTTACGCACCTCAGACAACCCGTTTTCATGCTCTGCCAGAGAAAGCCCCGCTCTGTTGGCAAGTCTTTCCATCTCCTGCTGCTGCATCTGAAAAGCAGCGCCTGCTTTGTAAACTACCCTGTAAATGGATTTTCTGTACTGTATACTATAGGAATGGTTTTCCCAATAGGACAGATTCTGCCTTGAACAGCCCAAAATGCCGTAGAACTCCTCTCTGCCGATTCCGCTTTTTTTTATACGCCTCCGCCAGCTCCTTAATTGACTCCACAAAACTCTGCTCCAGCACAATATTCCGTGTCCGCAGCCAGTTTTCTATGAAATTGTAATTTATGTTCACAATATTCCTCCTGTACTCCTTTTGCCCTTTGTAAGCGCGGCCCTTTTAGACAGTGCCGTTTTGTACTGCCGGTTTCCCCTTTCGGCAAATGCCATTATACCTTATAATTCTGCATATGGATTATTCTCTCTGGATGCCAGCCAGCATCTTGGGTCCATGCCAAATGGATTCTGCCGCAAAAAATACTTGATGGCAAAGCATCCTGTCCCGCACTTTTCCAAATGCGCACATTCCCTGCAGGCGGCATCGCGCTTTTCCTGCGGTGGAGAAAGAATATCCGCTATCTTTTGGGAATTCCAGATATCATACAGGCTGTCTCTGCCTATATTGCCGACTGTCATTTCCGGCACATCCATCAGCTTTTCACATACGCTGACGTCTCCGTTTGGCAGAATGACCATGGTCCGCCTGAACGCCCCGCAAAAAATAATATCCTTTTCATCCTTCCAATTTTTTGTGTTGGAGGCTGCTTCCACCGCCATTTTATCCGCAATCTGCTTTCTGCCTTCCGCAATCAGCATTTTTACCTCCTCCATCTGCCGCTCACTGATTAAAAGTTCCGCGCCGCCTCTTCCACAGGCACTTACATCAAATCTGTCAAGTGTCAGCTTATTTACCCCGATGCGGTTGCACAGTGCAATCAGTTTTTGAATATCCTGCAGATTGCAGGGCGTAAGCAC
>CAMWLB010000380.1 GCA_947174985.1 uncultured Lachnospiraceae bacterium
GCGCAAGTCTGGACAAACAGGGCGGGGACCATGGCGGTGCTGGCAGATGGGATCGGCAGCGCGAATACGGGTGCGGTCTGTGCGCAGATAGCGACGGATACGATTCTTGACCGCTTTGAGCCGTACTATGAGTTAAATGACCCTGTTTATTTTTTTAGATCCGCTTTTTGGGAAGCGAACAGGCGCATCCAGAAAACGACAGGAGAACGCCGTGGCGGCGCAAGTGTAGGAGCAGCTTTCTTAAATCGCAGTCACCTGTATTACGCTGTGGCGGGAGATGTCCGGATTGCCATTCTGCGGGGAGAAGAAATTATCCCGCTTAGCAAAGGGCAGACAATCGACGTGTTGGCGGCGCAGGCGTATGAGGATGGGAGAATTTCCAGACAGGATACCCTTTGGAGCATGGAAGAAAAAAGGGTCTGGAATTATCTCGGACAGGATGGGTTTCGTGAGATTGAGGTATGTGACCAACCCATACTGTTGAAACAGGGAGACAAAGTGCTGCTCATGAGCAAAGGCATTTTTGAGGAAATCTCCTGGAGTGAGACAGAGGATATTTTGATTGACAGCGCTTCTTTACAGGAACTGGCAGAGCGCATGATAGATGCGGTGGAGCAAAAAAGGAATCCTCAGGCGGACAACGGGAGCGTCATATTGATACAAAGGCTGGAGGCTTAAATGAGAAGAATCAATTCTGAATTCCAGACATTCCATATGTCAGAGGAAGGGCAGAAGTTATCCAACAGGGATTATTTTGGGTATGTGGAAATGGATGACTTTGCCTGTTATGTACTGGCGGACAGTCTGGATGATGAGCCGTCCGTATACAGCGCAAGACTGGTAGTTGACAGTATCATTCGGGATTTTACGGAGGCGCCCACCATGGGCAGGAGAGCACTCAGACGTTATATGCGGAGAGCCCATGCGGAACTGCTGCATCAAAGAGGCGGGATGCACTTAAAGGTTGCCGTTGTGGTGGCTGTGACTGATTACCGGAAACTTCGTTACTGCCACGTTGGAAACTGCCGACTGTATCTTATCAGAAATGCACGGATTTTAGAACGGACTTTGGACCAGTCATTGACGCAGAATCTGGTGGAACAGGAGCAGGTTGTCTTAGATGAGGCTGCGCGCCATGAGGAACGCAATAACCTCTATTCCTTTCTGGGAGAGAGGGGGAAGCCGGAAATACAGATTTCCCGTAAAAAAAAGCTGGATGCGGGAGACCTTTTTATACAGCTTACAAGAGGCGTCTGGGAGCAGTGCGGGGAGCAGGAATTCCTTCAGATTGTCAATGACGCCAAAGAGACAAAGGATATTTTAGATCAGACGGAAGATTTTATTCTGAAGAGGCAGAACAGCCAGGATATAGACAACTATTCCATGGCAGTGACTTCCGTGGACAAGGTATATCAGTCGCCTAAAAAGAAAGTATCTGTAAAAAAAATTTTACTCATTGCACTTCCTATCCTGCTGATAGTCATCATTGTTTCCGTGACATTGTTTTTGAGACATCGCAGTATTCAGACAAAAGCGGCGTCAATGCTTCAGTTTATGGAAAGTGGGGAGGAATATCTTACCCATAATAACTATCAAAAGGCAAAAGAAGAATATGGAGAAGCCAGAAAACTGGCGGGCAGTCTGCACCGGGAAACGGAATATGAGGAAGCGGACAGATATATGAAGCTTGCCGAGCAGATCATTCTGGCGGATGAAGCTCTGAGTGGGGAAGAATATCAAAAAGCGCAGGAATTATACCTGACTGCCCGGCAGATGGCAGTAGATGCAGGAAATGTGGGGCTTACATACATTGAAAGTCAGTTGACGCGCACAGAGGGTTACATAGAGGTTTTTGATCTGATCGCGCAGGGCGAGAAAAAAGAAGAATACGGCAATCTGGCGGGAGCGATTGCATGCTATAAAGAAGCAAAGGAAAAAGCGGCAGCACTCTATTTCATGGATGGGAAAAAGGAGGCGCTGGAACTGCAGATGGCAGCGGAGGAGCAACTGGAAAAAGAGCAGATGGAGGCAGAAGAGCGTATTCGGGAACAGATCGAGGCAGAGGCGGCAAGCAGGGCGCTGGATAACGAGCAGAGAACAAACGATCAGCAGAATGCCATTGATCTGGAAAATAAGGGAAATGAGCTGCTTGCAGAGGGCAGCTATGAAAGTGCCATTACATTTTATCAGGCTGCCCAGACGATTTACAGGCGTTTGGAAATGACAGAAATGGCGGACGGAATCGAGCCGAAAATTGCGGCAGCCCAGGCGGGCATTGCGGCAAGAGATGCCAGAGCGGAAGAAAGCGCAGCAGCAGAGCAGGAACAGATACAGGAATCAGAATGAGGCTGCGCGGCAGAGTACACAGATGGGAGAAAGAGGAATGAGCCAGTATACCTATACCCTGAATCCCGTTCGGGAAGAGGAGGAGAGACATACTTACAGGCAGAGTGAATTGGAAAAGATGACGACTTTTCATCTGCGGGAAATATGCAGAAAAGAGCGTCTGGTGGTATCTTCTGCCAAAAATGAGGACAAGGATGGACTGGTTCGTCTGATCATGCGGTTTCGGGGACAGAAAGAATACCGGCATATCGGAGAATTCTGCGAAGGCGGTCTGGAACGGGTTCAGGAATTTTTAGACCAACAGAAAATCCGGTTTTTGGAAGAACCGGAGGTGAGCATTCCGGGAACGCTGACTATTTTCCGTGACACGGAGATGAATGAGCTGGATGGATATCAGGTAAAGTCGGATAAAAAGCTTTGCTGCGGAAATCTTTTACTGGTGGATGAAGCACTCAAGGTCTATACCTGTTTTTACATTGAGGAAGCAGGGGATGTGACATATCTTTTTAAAGGAAAGAGTATGCCGGTATCTTCTTTGGAAAAGCACCAGTATTCCATCCTGTATTTTCCGAATGAGTCGGTTTCAGAGTTCCTGTATGACTGTTATTATGGGAATCCTGTCTCCGTGCCCGGACATACAGAGGTTGTCCGTATTCCTCTTTTGGATGTTGTGGAAAGGCAGATTCCACAGGCGGATTTACCGCTGGTGATAGACTTTGGAAGTTCCAATACTACCATGGGCATCTGCCTGCCGGATGGGAGTGTCCAAATTGCAACGGCGAGGGGAAAAACGATCATTCCCAGTGTGATCGGGGTGCAGGAGAAAGCAGGGGGAGAGACAGAATTCCTGTTTGGCTATGATG
>CAMWLB010000381.1 GCA_947174985.1 uncultured Lachnospiraceae bacterium
TAATTGCACTGGCTTTGTTGGCAAACTTTGCTGCAATCCTTGCCCACAGCAGGGTGGACGCCACACAGAAGTCAAGGCACCACAAATCCGGCATACCGTCTATGGCAAAATGGCTGACAGCGCCTGTCAGGGCAGTAAACGCCATAATAAATACGCTGGTTCCAACCGCCGTTTTTAATTCATAGCCTAAAACACTTGTCAGAATCAACAGCAGCATCATGCCGCCTCCTGCTCCGACAAAACCACAGATAAATCCAACCATCATTCCACTGATAATAGATTGTATCATCCGCTTTTTCGCACTGACTGCACCCATGGATTCCTTTGTCGTCATAACGGGCTTCACAATAAATTTAATACCTAAAAGTAATGTCATAAATACGGAAAAGTTACCCATCGTAGTATTCGGAACCCGGCTTGCCACAAAACTTCCCACCGTTGTAAATCCCAGCACCGCAGCCATCATCACCAGACCGTTGCGGATATCCAGATTCTTATTTTTTCCATAGGTGTACGCACTTATGGCGCTTGCCAGCACATCACTTGCCAGCGCAATGCCGACAGTCTCATGCGCCTCAAAGCCTAAAAAATAATCAGCATGGGACTGATAACGGCAGCAGCGCTCATGCCCGCAAATCCGGTGCCCAGCCCTGCACCTACACCTGCTGCAAAACATACTAAAAATTTAATTAACACGTTATTCTCCCTTTTCTATCACACGCATCGCCTGGGACACCACTGTGCAGTTATCCGGAATATCCGTATTTACCACCGTCCCCGCACCGATTTTTACATTGTTTCCAATCTTGATATCGCCGATGATAATCGCACCGGCTCCAATCAGGCAGTTATCCCCGATGACCGGCGCTTTCCTGTTTACCTCTCCAATTGTTACATTCTGGTAAATCCAGCAGTTTGCCCCTACTGTGGCATATCGGGAAACAAAAATCCCGTGCAGTCCATGGGGCAGCTTCGGCACATCCTTAAACTCTGCCTCCGGTCCAATATATCCCCCGTGCTTATGGGCGCATCTGCTCATCCGGAAGGTCAGAATATCTCTGAAAATGCCGTTTTTTGCCTTTCTCTGGTGCTGATACAACCGCCAGAAATGACCCAGATTGTCTCCCCGTGAATAGTCAATAATTTTTCTTCTGATGCTCATTTTAACGCCTCCGCACAAATCGTATTTTACACTGATTTTCATGATAAAAATGGCGGAGAATCTCCCCGCCATTCGGTAAACCTATGTACTGATTTTAATAAAAATATACAGCCTTGTCAATGCGGTTTGCGTGAAAATCAGAAGATTTTACTTTTGTCAAATGCTGAAATCGAATCTCCTGCCGGTCTCCGGTTCGTTTTCCGCATATACTGTATTTCGGCTCGCTTTCCTGATTTTTTCCATAAGTTCTTCTTCACTGTCCGCCTGCACGGTTATCTTTTTTGCCTCTTCCTTCTTCTGGGTTCGTTTTTCTTCCTGCTGCTTCTCAATATATTCCCTTTGGGCAGCGCTGGATTTTTCTAATTCTGCAAAAAATGACGTTGTTCCGTCTGCATTGAAGGAAATGCCAAACTTAGTCATTTTGACACCATTGCCGTCAAAAGCGCTTTCAAACCCAAACTGCTCATTAATCTGCCGGGACATCCTGACAGCGCCCTCCATGGCGTTTATTTTCTCGTCCGCATATTTCTCGTCCGCCGCCATTTTTTCAAGCTCTTCTGTTGAAAAAATAACAGAAAACTCCTTGCTGCTGTTTTTCACAAGAGAACGTAAATTATCCCCTGCATTTCCTACGATAAAATCAAAACCTCCATACTTTTTTCTAAGCTTTGCCAAAAAATCTGCTGCCTTTTTAGATAATTTAGGCTCACTGCTCTTTACCTTTGTATCGGTTTCTGTCTTTTGAGCTGCCTTGTATTCATCCACCCATCTCGGGTTTTCATTCGCCTTTTTCTGCATCCAGTTAGATAAGTACCGGAAACCTGCCGTCATGCCTTCCCTTGTGCCTGACGCCATTCCCTCCTGCGATATCCTTTGATATTCTTTATAAGAAGCCGAATCGACATCACGCATAATGGCAACCATGTCATCACCCAGCTTTGCGCTTTTTTCTTGTATTGCTTCCCATTCTTCTTCCGTAACCACGCGGGGGCCTTCCAACGTTTCCACCGGTATCGGCTCTCTTTCTACGGGATCATCCAGAAGTCCTTTTCCGTGCTGTTCCATTATGGTAAGTGCATCTCCCGAAAATTCCACAATCACATTATCCCCATACTGTGCAGATATTTCGTTCATTGTGCGGAAGGTTTCTTCTTTGGACAACTTATCCATGACCTTGTTGCCCTTTTCATCCGTGGTGTTAAATTCATATTTCACCAAAGTATCTTTTTTTGATGTTCCATTAGAGCCATAGCTTTTCAGTGATTCCGTCCCTCTGTAAAATTGACTGTAGTTTTGGTAAATATCAATTCCCATTTTTTTGTCCTCCTTGATTTTAATTTTGAAATCCTTTTCATTTACAGCTTTTAAGGGCAAGCTTATCGCTACTCGCATTTCATGTTTCGGTTCTGCATTTTGCAGGCTGAACCAAAATTGTGTGAAACAGACTTTTTGTGTTGTAAACAAAAATATCCAAGACTAGTATAACACAATATCGCAATGCCTTCAATAAACGAAAAAATTTTATTCGAATGCTAAAATTTTTGATTTCTATCTGCTGATATGATATGATAATTGTTCATTGGATACTACATTTTAGAAATGCTTACAGGAAGGGTTATGATATGGCGGCACGCATGAAAAATATGACAGAAGGGAAGCCGGCTTCCCTTATTCTTGCCTTTGCACTGCCTCTGATGATTGGCAATGTCTTTCAGCAGCTCTATACCGTTGTGGATACCATGGTGGTGGGAAAAGCGCTCGGCGTAAACGCCCTCGCCGCCATCGGTGCGGCTGACTGGATGAACTGGATGATGCTTGGCGTCATTCAGGGAATTACGCAGGGCTTCGGCATCCTCATGGCGCAGCAATTCGGCGCAGGTAAATATGACGAGCTTCGCAAGACCGTGGGCTGTTCCATCACCCTGTCCCTGTTTTCCTCCATCCTGCTTTTGTGCGCAGGGCAGAGCATTGCTCATCCCATATTGTCACTTTTACAGACGCCGCCTGAAATCATCGGCGATGCCCTGCTATACCTGCGTATTAT
>CAMWLB010000382.1 GCA_947174985.1 uncultured Lachnospiraceae bacterium
CTGCAGGACAATCCGCCCCTTCCACACACTTTGGGGCAGACTGCCGCTTTTTTCCACTTTGTTTTTTATCACCAAATCCGCCGCAAAAACCGCTGCGGCAATTCCTATAAATATAAATATCATTTGCATTCCCTCAGCATTGCCCGTATACAGCCGCAAGCGTTTCAAAGGTTCTGATGTCTGTCTCAATATATAAGGTAATATTTATAAAAGGCTGCCACACTTGTGCGGCAGCCTTCACATTTACAGTATCTGCGCTTTCCCCTCATATGGATGGCTGCTGGCATAAGCAGATGCCTTTGCCGCAAATTCGCCCGATTCCATTTTATCAAAATATTCCCGCTGCCACACTGTATAATCAAAATCATCCCTTTTAATAAGGGAAATGAAATATTCCGCATCAATAACTCCCATATTATCCACAAGGCATGTAAAACCCTGTTCCAAAATCTTCACTGCATTTACCATTATTCATCCGCCTCCATTCTTTTGATAAATTCTCCCGGTGTTACCAACTTAATCTTTTCAGACTGATATTTTAAGAGCCTGTCATCTGTAGTGACGAAATAATCACATCCGGCCATTACAGCACAAGCCACATGATATGCATCCTTTTCCTTTATTCCGGTTCCCATGATAAGAGTGGCCATTTTTGCAATATCTTCCTCATTCTTATTGCTCACATACAATGTAGCATACTCCTTCATGAATTTTTCAATAGCTATTTTCTTTTGCATTGAGCGGTTATGGCTATTCTCGAAATCAAGAACATATGATGTTACGAGTTCTATCTGTTTTTGTCTTATCATATCCTATATATGAAGTTTTGCCTGCGTTTCCAGATAAATACGCATTTGAGCCTGATCATCATAAGGGCGGTTATAACTGCAATTGTCCAAATATACTCTCACGTTATATTCTCTCCTCATCACTTTTATATTACTCTTGTTATTTTTATCTTAGCACAAAGAATGCAAAAAATCTATGTATTTTCTCCCCCTCCATCTTCCTCGATAACTTTTTCATACCTTTCAACTTGCAAATGCTCCAAATGAATCATTTATAGATGTATACTAACTAAAAACAGCAGATACTTCACATGACTGTAAAGCATCTGCTGTTCGCTGTATCAAGTTATACGTAGTCCAATAAGCAGAAATTGTCGTTTGAGACCAGAAACGCTCCAAACACATACCTCTTCCGGCTGTCAGACGCCCGCTAGTGCTTCAAAGGTCCCCGCCACGTTCAACCTGCCGTAGCCCCACTCTTTGTTGGGATATACCAAATCAGGGTTTCTGGTTGCGCCCCTGATAAAATAGGTCTTAATTTCATTGCTCTCCACCAGCGGATTATTCTGCTGTATGACCGCCCACTGGAAAAACTGCGCTACGCCGCCCGCAGTCATTGCCGCGGCAATACTGGAACCGGTGCGTTTTCCCAAAGAGGTGGACACATTAACGCCCGGCGCCGCCAAATCAGGCTTTACCAGACCATTGCGCAAGTAACCGCGTCCGGAATTGACATAAAAACTATTGTTTAAATCGTCATATGTTGACACTGTAATCGGTCTCTCGGCTATACCCGGGTCCGTAATCGTCACATAGGGACTCGGATTTAAAAAGTAAGTCTGACTGCTTAAAAACTGGGTAATCGGGAGCCACATATGAAATTCACCGTTTCCACCGTCCTGCGCTGCAAAAATCCTGATAGTCCAGACACCGGCCGTAGGCGCGTCAAACCGGAAAACAATCAGTTCATTACCGGAGCTTGGCTCCACTAAAACACTGTCAATCGTAATCCTGGTCCGCTCATATATAAAGCTGTAAGTCAAACTCTGCCCCATTCCTAGACGAAACCGTGGAATCATCTCACCGCCGGGCGTCCGAACGGAAGCATAGAGTACATCGGGCACACATCCCCATGTTTCCAGAATGAAGCCTCTTTCTCCTTCTCCGACCCGAAGCTCCACATCTACATAGGCATCTCCGTCCTCCAATCTGCCATGGGGTACGGGTGCACTGAAATGGTGTCCGGCATTTCCCTCATTGCCCGCACAAATGACAATTCCCCTGTTGCGAATATAGGAAATTTCATTCAAATATTGCGCAAGAGAAGAGCCTATAACATGATTACCACAATTTGCGCCAATGCCAATGCAGATAACAACAGGTCTTCTAAAAGTGCTGGCAAAGGATTCCGCAAATTTGACTCCCAGCATAATATCCGTCTCTGCATAAGCCGGCACACCATCCGCGATTAGATAATAATCTTTGAGATTTTGTTTTGCCTGCCTTAGCTTTATCACCACAATTTCTGCTTCGGGAGCCGCTCCTCGAAAGCTTCTTCCGCCATCCAGCACACTTCCCGCCGCAACGCTCGCCATCGCCGTTCCATGCCCTATCACGTCATAGCTCGGCACCACGTCATAGGGATTCTCTGCGCGCAGCGCCTCATTCAAATCCTCACGTGTAAACAAGGTTCCGTATTCATAGCCCTCCGGTGGTTGACCCGTCTGTATCGTCTGGTCCCAGATAGCCAGTATCCGGCTGTTTCCGACTTCGTTCAAAAACTCCTCCTGTGCATAGCGGATTCCCGTATCCACAAAGGCAACCACCACACCCCTTCCGCTCAACGAAAGCGGCGGTCTCTGGGTTTGCAGAATTCCTGAACTAATCAGACTTATCGGATCAAAATCATCCGCCATAAGCCCAAACACCTTCGGCAGCGTATGGTACACATACAGACTTCCCATAATACTGTCCAAATCACTCTGCGGTGCATAGGCGATCCCGAAACGGCTGTTTACTCTGGTAAAACAATACCTTTGGTTTTCCTCCTCCGTCATAAAAGGATTGGTGTAATCTACAATCAATTCACCATAATCCTCTGATAAAATTTTTTCCTTACAGGTCATAGCTGTCCTGCTTTTCGTCTCTCTTCCTAATATCCTATGACAATATCGCTCTTCTATGCCTGTCCTGTTTTATCCTATCCCGTCACATGGCGCTTGTCATGCGGTTCTCTCAAAGCTGCAAATTATTTCCTACTCTCTGTCTCCGCAGACAGTGACCTTAACTCGTCAGGATTTGCCGCCGCACTGCTCCTGATGTCGATAATTGGTCCTCCGGTTCCTTCGATGTATTCCCTGGTAATCGTCACTCTTCCTATACTGAATCTTATACACATCTCCGAGCCAACGAGACTA
>CAMWLB010000383.1 GCA_947174985.1 uncultured Lachnospiraceae bacterium
ACCTACAATCACACAGGGTCCCTCGTCCGCAATTTTTTTGATGGTATCGAACTGTGCAAGAAACACTTTATGGCTGATAGGCATATCCACAAAGGAAGAAGCATTATATCCAAAAGAATATGTGTCCATTACCAAATTATACAAGAAAGAATTGGTAGGACGTTCATCATGATTCTGAATCATCTCCTCGCAAAAGCCGCTTTCTTTTGCTGCTCTCGACAACAGCTCCTTATCATAACAGCGGATACCAAAATATTCCGCAACCCTTTCTCCAATTTCACGACCTGCACTGCCAAATTGTCTTCCGATTGTTATTACAGTATTCATATGAAACACCTGCCTCTCTGTTGAATTGGCGCGCAACTCCTCTCGCCATCACTTATATTATATACATTTTGCTTGCATTTTTCCAGTAATTTATCATATTTTTAGTTATTTTTACTATTTCTTATAAAATTTCCAAAAGGTGCTGGAAATATTGCGGCAAAGGTGCATCTACTTCAATATACTCTTTTGTCCTGGGCTGAATAAATCCCAGTGTCTTTGCGTGCAGAGTCTGTCCCTCCAGTTTAAAGGGAGAACTCAACTGGGAATACAGCGGATCACCCAGAATAGGATATCCTATACTTGCCATATGTACCCGAATCTGATGTGTCCGTCCGGTTTCCAGTGTACATTCAATATAGGTATATTTATCAAAGCGCTGTAATACCCTGTAATGCGTGACCGCTCTCTTGCCGCCTTCCGCCAGTACCGCCATTTTCTTTCTGTCCGCGGGAGAACGCCCAATGGGACGGTCTATGGTTCCCTGGTCCTTTGGCAGAACGCCGTGGCAAATGGCTCTGTAGCATCGGGTAATGGAGTGTTTTTTTAGCTGTCTCGCAATCGCCTTGTGCGCTGCATCCGTTTTGCATACAAGCAGGGAGCCGGTGGTATCCTTGTCGATTCTGTGCACAATACCCGGACGCAGGTAGCCGTTGATTCCGGACAGTGAATCATGGCAGTGATACAGCAGGGCATTGACCAGTGTTTTGCTGTAATGCCCTGCCGCAGGATGGACTACCATTCCCTTTGGTTTGTTTACTACAATAATGTCCGCATCTTCATATAAAATATCCAATGGAATATTTTCCGGAAGAATATCCGGTTCAACGGCTTCCGGAACCGAAAAAGCGATTTCATCAGAAACCTTTACTTTATAGCTGCTTTTTACAGGGCTGCCATTTACCATCACGGCTTCTTCTTTGATTATCTTTTGAATATACGAGCGCGACAAAGAATCAAACGCCGTGCTGATACATTTATCAATTCGCAGCCCTTCCATGTCCTCTTCTATGGTGAAATGAAACTCGTTCATAAATTCCTATTTGACCTCACGAAACTTTTTCTGCTTGAAGTTGAGGAAGGACATATCCTCCTCCTTGTATACAAACAAGAACAGATACCCCAATACAATAATGGACACGACAATACACATATCCGCCACATTAAAAATGGGGAAATTTATCAGGGAAAAAGAAATAAAATCCACTACATATCCCAGCCGCAGCCTATCTATCATATTGCCAACTGCACCACCGGTCAGAATACCGCCAAAAATGTATAAAATATGAAATTTTTTTCCATCCGGCAGCTTCAAGATGCAGAATAGCATAACAGCAAGGAATATGATGCCAATAAATAAAATAAAAAAGCTCTGTCCTTCCAGCAGACTCCATGCCATGCCGGTGTTAGAAAAGAATTGAAATTCCAAAACGCCTTTTATCAGAGGAAATGCCTCCTTGCCCTGCAGCCGCTCTATCGCCAGATTTTTGGTATACTGATCCGCCAGAATAGCCAAAAACATGATGCAAAAGAACAGAGACATCCATTTTACTTTTGATTTCCTTTTATTCATGTGCATCCCCTTCGCTAAAGTAAATTTCATTGACGGCTTCCAGAATTTCCTGTTCTGTCACAGTATTGTCAATAACTGCCTTCCCGATTTTCTTTAACAGAACAAATTTAATCCGTCCTGCTTCCATTTTTTTATCTGAACGCGTCAGTCGGACAATTTCGTCGGGATTGATTTCTTCCACGCTGATAGGAAGGTTAAAAGGCACAAACATATCTCTTATTTCATAGTATTCTTCTATGGCAAGCATCCCTCTCTTGTAGGAAATATATGCAGCCGCCACAGCGCCAAGCGCCACACATTCCCCATGATACAGGGAAAAATGCTTTGCTTTTTCAATGGCATGTCCGATGGTATGCCCAAAATTCAAGAGAGCACGCTCTCCTTTCTCTTCCGGGTCTTTTTCCACCACTTGTTTTTTTACGAGACAGCTCCTAAATACCATTTCTTTTAGTGTTTCCGGATTTCTGTCACATATTTCATACATATTGTCCAAAAGCCAGAGATAAAACGCTTCATCCTTTATCAGTCCATGCTTCATAATCTCCGCAAAACCTGCATAGAACTGGCGCTCCTCCAGAGTCTGTAAGACTGATACATTCATATATACCAGACGGGGCATTTTAAATGCGCCCACCATATTTTTATAGGAATCAAAATCCACACCCGTTTTTCCGCCGATAGAGCTGTCAGCCTGTGCCAGAAGCGTGGTTGGAATCTGCACATAATCAACTCCGCGAAGGTAGGTTGCTGCCACAAAACCAGTTAAATCACCCGTCACACCGCCGCCTAACGCAAGCAGCAAATCCTTGCGGTCAAATCCCTCCTGAATCAAAAATTCATAGGCTTTTTTTACGGTATCCAGCGTTTTACTGCTCTCTCCGGCAGGAAAAGAAAACAGAACCACCTTCTTACAGATTCCGGAAAGCTGAGCCTGCAGATCCTTTCCATATAGTCTTTCCACTGTGGAATCTGTTATGATACAAAGCCTTTTTTGTCCAACTTCAAGTGCTGAAAGCTCTCTTGACAGGGCATCAAAGGAAAGCTCATACACAATATCATAGCATGGCTTTTTGTTGTACAAGATTTCCATTCTGTCGGTTTCCATGTGTATCCTCCGCATATCAGTCTCTATTTTGAAAGATAAAAAGGACAGATACGGAATCTGCCCTTCCTGTAATCCTTAATAACCATTGTTGATGGGAACATCAAAGGAACCGCCGCCACCATTTAAAATATCTTGAAAATCACCGGAAATATCTACACTGGCAGGTGTAATGATAAATATGTAATGAGATATTTTCTGCAAA
>CAMWLB010000384.1 GCA_947174985.1 uncultured Lachnospiraceae bacterium
CATGCATTTTATCCAAAAATGTAAGCGATTACAGGTTTATTATTCACTCTTCTCCCTGATATGTTTTGAGACGCTCATTCATAAGCTCCGCTGTATGCGCCGCCCGCTTCCATAAAAAGAAGGATGCCGTCACAAAAATAACAGCAATCAAAAACAACATACCCAACACCATCAGCAGATTGTCCGCATAAAACCATTCAAACCATATGCCGCAGCCTAAAACCACCGCATTCACCAGCACATAGTGTAAAATCCTGAGCAGCCATATTACCTTTTTACTGACGGTCTTTTCCGGATATATCAGCGTACCCAGACTGCACAGGAAGGACACCAGCAGTATCTCCCACAAAAGCTTTACGCCAAGCGTCGAATCTCCCCAGAATACGGTGATATAGACCGCTGAACCAAATACAACCGCAGTGACAACATATACAAAAGTATTGAACATATCTGCTATTTTTTTCAATCTTATACCTCCTAAAGCCCCAGCTTTTGTTTCAAAGCCGGCACATACTGTCTGGAAATCACAAGGCTTTCCCCGTTTTTCATATGCGCTTCAAATCTTCCGTTAAAAGAAGGGCTCAGCGTCTTTACTTTTGACAGGTTGATAATGGTTGATTTGGACGCCCTGAAAAAATCGGTGCCTGCAAACTGCCTTTCGATTTCATAGAGCTTCCGCTTCGTCTCCAGAACCTCCTTCTCCAGATAGCAGAACACCCTGTTATCCACTGCCTCGAAATAGTAAATGTCCTTCGGAAAAATCTGTAAAATGCTGCCGTCCCGCATGACCGTCATTTTCTCCGTTCCCGCTTTCAGGGCATATATCAGTTTTAAAAGCTGTTCGTCCACCTGACGGCAGCGGATGATAATTTCATCCTCGTCCCCGTCCTGCCAATCCGCAATCGTAATTTTCATCTTTCTGCTATTCTCCGTTTTCTGCCAATCAGCGCTGCTGCCGCTATCGCTATTATACCACAGGACACCAGAAAAAGAATCTGCATCTGCCTGGAAACCACGTTTCCATTCATAATTACGTGAACTCCCATCTGCTCTCTAAAGGCATCGCCGGCAATTTCCGGCAGCCCCGCAAAGGTTTTTTCTATCGCATCTTTTGTGCACACCACACGCATCATGGCAGCGCCATGCAGGACAGGAAGGCGTTTTAACACATTTGCCACGCCTTCCGGCAGCATCGACATAGGCAGATAAATTGCCCCCACAAAACCCACCAGCGTTCCCACAATGGTGAGTGCGCCGCTCCAGGCGCTTTCACTATGGATAAACAGTGCCAGCAGGTATGCCAGTGCCGCCCACACAAAGGTATTGAGTAAAATCATCCAAAAAAGCGTAAGGCAATCGGAAGCCGGAAGAAGCGGAAAACCGCTCAGTCCCATGTAGGCTTCTCCTACAATTAATGTGAAAACACACATCGCAATTCCCACAAACCATGATGACAAAATATAACCCAATGCCAGTCTGATTCTCTGCACAGGCGCCGCGTAAAAGCTCACAAGCTTATTTCTCGTCTCGTCCTGTACCATAGTGCCCATGACAGTCAGCGTGACGGTAACTGCGTTTGTTACCAGAATCCCCGCCAGCGGCCACATTTTTATCAAATACTCCGCGTTTTTTTCATCGGCCGCCGTATCCCTCACGCCGCCGAATTCCGCTAGCGCCTCCACTACGTCCTCGCAGTTCATGTTTCCCAGAAAAATAACCATCAATGCAAGTACAATCAGCATGGACAGGACCGAAAAAAATACTGCCGCTTTATCCCGAAGAAACAATAGCACATTTCGTTTTGTCAAACAATAAATCTCTCTCATCACAATACCTCCTCCGCTGTTTTACCGGTTACATTCAAAAAAACATCATCCATGGAGCCCTGTACCATTTCAAATCAATCCAGTAACGCTTCCACCTCAGAAAGCACAGGAATCGCCGCAAGGCTGTCTGACAGGAAAACCACCAGATATTCTTCTTTTTTGCGGACGGACAGCCCCATTTTTTCCAAAACTGCTTGCAGCTCCAAAGCATTTCCATTTTTCGGAACAAGCCGCAGTTTATCCTTTGCATAGGTTTCCTTTAAGGAAAACGGCGTGCCGTATTCCTTGATTTTTCCGGCGTCCATTACTGCAATATGGGACGCCCTCGCTGCCTCCTCCATATAGTGTGTGGTCAGAAAAACCGTCATACTTTCCTCTCTCCGCAGCTTTTCCAGACACTCCCACACCTTTTTTCTTGTCGCCGGGTCAAGCCCCGTGGTCGGCTCGTCTAAAAACAGGATATCCGGCGTGTGAATCAGTGCCCGCGCAATTTCACACCGTCTCTTCTGCCCGCCGGACAGCTTTCCGAAGCTTCGTTTATATACGTCGGAAAGTTCCAGTATCTCCACCATCCGCGCAATATTTTCGGTAAGCCGTCCACTGTTTTTCTCATAAAGCACGCCTCTGGTAAACAAATTTTCCTTTACTGTCAACCTATCGTCAAGGCAGTTATTCTGGTAAACCACGCCGATTTTCTTCCGGATTTCCATATCCTTTTTCCCAAGTTCCAAACCGCAGATTTCCGCGCTTCCTGCTGTGGGTCCTAATATGGTGCAAAGCATGTTAATCGTAGTGCTCTTCCCCGCCCCGTTTACACCCAGAAATCCAAACAGTTCCCCTTTCTCCACTGTAAAACTGATATCATCCACTGCTTTCACGCTTCCGAAATGCTTTGACAGACCTTTTGTCTTTATGACTGCTTCCATCTCTTTCTCCTCTCTTTTCCATTTCTGTAGTTATCATAAATAAAAAATACAGCCTGCCGCAAGCGTTTTGCGGTAAGCTGTATTTTTTTGCCCTCAAGCGGTCAATATTTTAAAATAAGCAGGACGATAAGCCGGGTTATGTCTCGAATAATCATCTATCTTGGACTTTCGTCACCGAAAGCCTCCAGCGACCTACCTGAAAACAGGCCGGGCAAGCCTATTGTTTTCATATGGTCTTGCTTCGGATGGGGTTTACATGGCTATGGCTGTTACCAGCCACACGGTAGTCTCTTACACTGCCTTTCCACCCTTACCGTATCAGGGCGAACCCTGACAGGCGGTTTATTTCTGTTGCACTAGCCTTGGAGTCGCCTCCACCGGACGTTATCCGGCATCCTGCCCTGCGAAGCCCGGA
>CAMWLB010000385.1 GCA_947174985.1 uncultured Lachnospiraceae bacterium
TGGCGCTTCTGATTGAAATCGGGATTGTCCTTGTGGATAAAAGTGCATATATCAATCCGATAGAGGGCAGACTGTTTCAGATTACTTTCCTGTTGTGTATGATAAAAATTATAATGACAAAATACTCTTTTAAAGAGTGGCTGGTTATGGCGGCATTTTTTGCGCTGGGTGCCATTTCCTACTTTGCGACCGGAAGGAATGAGATTGTGCGGGTGGCTGCTTTTATTGCGGCATCAAAGAATGTGAACCTGCGGACTGTACTGAAAATTACTTTTTACACTACTCTGGCAGGGGTAATAATGCTTGTCGTACTATCCCTGATAGGAAGCCTTGGGCAGATTTTTTTGGAAACAGATTATGGCAGAGGCGGGATTGAGAAAAGATACTGCTTTGGGCTGGGGCATCCAAACGCACTGCACTGCATGTTCTGGGCGCTAATGACGCTGGGGATTTATCTATATTGGGAAAAATTGAAATGGTATCATTGCGTCGTATTGGAGGCTGCTAATGTGGGACTGTATCTGCTTACCGTTTCAAGGACGGGCGTGGCAGTTGCAAGTGTTACAGTATTGATCGCGATGATTTTCTGCATTTTTCCTAAACTTCAGGAAAAGAAGTGGGTGTATGTGACAGGTATTGTGTGTTGCGGTGTCTGCGTTATATTCTCCATCTTTGCCGCCATATATGGGCATGATATTTCACTGTTTGCACGGATAGACAGGTATCTGACAGGAAGGATTCAATGGGCATATCTGGATGGCGGAGCCAGGGCGTGGTCGCTATTCTCTGTGCCAGAACACATGGGCTACTTCGATATGGGATTTATCAGACTTTTTTATTGGTATGGCATTATCCCTGGAATTGCTTATATTGCAGTAAAGGGAGTGCAGCTCATTTACTATATGAAAAAGAAAGATGCCGCTTCTTTTCTTGTCATAACCATGTTTGTATTATATACTGTATTTGAAGCGCATGCTATATCCGTATATATAGCGAGAGATTACGCACTGCTTCTGATGATAGGAATGTGGAGTGAAATGTTTGAACTTAGAACGGAAAGTGAAGGCTATTTCTGGCAGCCAGATCATTATTTGAAAAAGTCGGCGTAAGATTTGCAAAGGAGATGGGCATTTGGAACAGATAAGTCAGAAAAATCATGTTGCCAGAGTATATGTGTTGCTGGCAGTGGATTTGCTGTCCATTATAGCTTCCTATGTGGCGGCAGTCGTGTTGCGGTTTGGAATAAAGGATTTGGAGAACAGAGGGGAAATGCATTATATGATTTGCCTCTGTTTTATGCTGTTCTGTGCTGTTTTCGGCCTGTTTATGGACTGGAACAAAGACTTTTCCAAAAGGGGCTATCTGGTTGAGTTGTCCATGGTAATCAGGAACAATGCCATTATGTTTGGCGCGGTTGGCTGCTTTTTGTTTCTGATTAAACAGGCAGAGGTCTTTTCCCGTCTTTTGTTTGGCTATTTTGCTATATTTAATGTGCTGTTGACTTATATACTGCATGTTATTATCAAAAAGCTTATGCGCAAATACCTTCGCAGTGAGAATGGACGTGTGCGGGTTATGCTGGTGCTGGAGAAGGAGCGCCTTCTAGAGACGGTAAAAGAAATAAAAGAGCATTTACAGATAAATTATGATATATCTGCAATTGCAGTTTTGGACATGTCGGAACTGGAGAAGGAATGTGAAGGGATTCCTATTGTAGCGAACAGGGACAACCTGATGGAAGAGGCAAAACAGCTCCCGTTGGATGAGGTGTTTATCAAAGTACAAAAAGAGAGTACAGCTGTTTTGCGGGATATGATTCGCAGCTTTGAATCTATGGGCATCTTGTGCCATTACAGCATAGATATTATTGAATGGCATAGCAAGGAAAGCAGTATTGGCAAATTTGGCGGACATACGGTAGTGACATATTCTCTCTACAGCGTGGATTACCGTAGAATTTTGATAAAGCGCATGATTGACATTGTGGGCGGCATTGTTGGGCTGCTGATAACGGCGATTATGACTCCTTTTGTGGCAATCGCTATTAAGCTGGATTCCAAAGGACCTGTCTTTTTCTCACAGATTAGAATTGGAAAGAACGGGCGACGTTTTAAAATATATAAATTCCGTTCTATGTATCTGGATGCGGAAGAGCGAAAAAAAGAGTTGATGGATAAGAATGAGATAAAGGGTCTTATGTTTAAGATGGAGAATGACCCGCGTATCACAAAGGTAGGTAAGTTTATTCGTAAAACAAGCATTGATGAGCTTCCACAGTTTTATAACATATTGAAAGGTGATATGAGTTTAGTGGGAACCAGACCGCCTACGGAGGATGAGTTTAAGCAGTACAGCCTGTATTACAGGAGAAGACTCTGCATGACGCCGGGGTTGACCGGTATGTGGCAGGTGAGTGGACGAAGCGATATCGAAGATTTTGAAGAAGTGGTTAAGCTTGATTTGGAATATATCGATAATTGGTCTTTGGGTCTGGATATCAAAATTCTGTTTAAGACGATTTGGGTCATACTTACAGGGAGAGGTTCCAAGTGATTTTGACGGATGGTGGTACCAATATGGATGAGTCTTTGGTACGTAGGGAGCGGTTCTATGAAGATAGCGATGATAGGGCACAAGCGTATTCCTTCCAGGGAAGGCGGCGTGGAGCGTGTGGTAGAGGAGCTTGTGGTGCGTATGGCGGAAAAAGGACACGAGGTCTGTGTCTATAACCGCAAAGGGCATCATGTGTCGGGGAAAGAAAATGACACGAAAAAGCAGAAGGCGTATAAAGGTGTGCGGATTATAACGGTTCCCACAGTAGAGAAAAAAAGCCTGAACGCGGTTGTCTATGCCTTTTTTGCAGCCATCCATGCGTTGTTCGGACATTATGACGTGATACATTTCCATGCGGAAGGACCGTGCGCTTTTCTGTGGCTGCCACGGTTGTTTCGCATAAGAACTGTGGCGACGATACACGGGCTGGACTGGAAGCGCGCCAAATGGGGCGGTTTTGCAACACGCTTTTTAAAGTATGGGGAGAAAACGGCGGCAAAATACGCCAATGAGATTATTGTGCTTTCGCCGGAAACACAGCGGTATTTTAAACAGACTTATAATCGTGAGACGGTTTATATTCCAAACGGGGTGGACAAGGCAGTTATGCAG
>CAMWLB010000386.1 GCA_947174985.1 uncultured Lachnospiraceae bacterium
ATTATACACTATTCCCGCAAATAATTTAATAGTTTTCATATAAATTTTTACATTTTTATTGTTTTAAAATCTATATTTTCCCCTTTTAAGTCATTTTTCTCAGGAAATTTCGGTAATTTCAGCACATTAACATATTTCTGCGCCGGCCGGCATATCCTTTTCCGGCGTCATAAGCGCCAGATTTCCTTCTGCATCCTCCGCACAGAGCAGCATGCCCTCGGATACAACACCGGCAAGCTTGGCAGGTTTCAGGTTCACAAGCACCATCACCTTTTTGCCAACCATCTCCTCAGGGGTATAATACGCCTTGATTCCGGATACAATCTGCTTCACCTGACTGCCGATTTTCACCTGCGAGCAGAGCAGCTTTTTCGACTTCGGCACCGCTTCGCAGGCAATAATTTCTCCCACCTGGAACTGGAGTTTTGCAAAATCATCATAGGTAATTTCTGCTTTTGCCTCGATATCCACTGCATTTTCCGCACCCGCCGCCTGCGCTGCATCGCCCGCGTGAGCCGCCTCTTCTGTCGCGCGCCTTTCGGCATACATCGCATCCGCCTTTTCCTTCACCTTCTTGATATCCTGTCTTGCGAAAAGAATTTCCGGCTCCTTTGTCACAGTGTTTCCCTTCGGGTAAAGCCCTGTCAGAGTAAGCTCATCAAAACTCCTGAGCGTCGTATTAAACTGCCTTGCAATTTTTTCGGCTGTTTCCGGCAAAAACGGTGCCAGCAGTGACGCACCCGTGATGATGCTGTCCGCCAGATGATAAAGCACTGCGGCAAGCCGCTCTTTCTTTGTTTCATCCTTCGCCAGCTTCCACGGTTCTGTCTCATCAATATATTTATTGCATCTCTTAAACAATGCAAAAATTTCCGTCAACGCATCCGCAACCCGAAGTTCTTCCATCTTCGCAGAGGTCTTAGCCAGCGTGCCCGTCACTACTGCCTTTAGGTCGTCATCGAGCGCCGCTTCCTCTCCCGCCGCACTGCTGCCGCCCGACAGCACACCGCCAAAATACTGGTTTGTCATGGAAATGGTGCGGTTTACAAGGTTGCCCAGCGTGTTGGCAAGGTCGGAATTCAGCCTTTCCACCATCAGCTCCCATGTAATCACGCCGTCATTTTCAAAAGGCATCTCATGCAGCACAAAATACCGTACCGCATCCACGCCGAAAAAGTCAACCAAGTCGTCCGCATAAATCACATTTCCCTTCGACTTGCTCATTTTTCCGTCTCCCTGCAAAAGCCACGGGTGCCCGAAAATCTGCTTCGGCAGCGGCTCGCCCAGCGCCATGAGGAAAATCGGCCAGTAGATGGTATGGAAACGTATAATATCTTTTCCTATTAAATGCAAGTCCGCAGGCCACAGCTTCTTATACTGTTCCGTGCTGCTACCGTCCGCATCGTAGCCAACACCGGTAATATAATTGCTCAGCGCGTCCAGCCACACATAGACCACATGCTTCTCATCAAAATCTACAGGAATTCCCCATTTAAAGGAAGTTCTGGACACGCACAAGTCCTGCAGTCCCGGCAGAAGAAAATTGTTCATCATCTCATTTTTGCGGGAAACCGGCTGTATAAACTCAGGGTGCGTATTGATATGCTCTATCAGCCTGTCGGCATATTTACTCATTTTAAAGAAATAGGCTTCCTCCTTTGCCGGCTTTACCTCCCTGCCGCAGTCGGGACATTTGCCGTCCACAAGCTGCGATTCCGTCCAGAAGGACTCACATGGCGTACAGTAAAGCCCCTCATAGGCCCCTTTGTAAATGTCTCCCTGCTCATAAAGCTTCTTAAATATTTTCTGTACCTGCTTCTCATGAGGAGTGTCCGTGGTTCTGATAAATTTGTCATAGGAAACATGCAGCATGTCGCAAAGTCCCTGTATTGTTCCTGCCACATTGTCCACAAACTCCTTCGGCGTTATGCCTGCCTCCTGTGCCTTCAGCTCAATTTTCTGTCCGTGCTCGTCCGTGCCTGTCTGAAAAAATACGTCATAGCCCTGCGCCCTTTTAAACCTGGCAATACTGTCAGCCAGCACTACTTCATAATTGTTACCGATATGCGGTTTACCTGATGTATAGGCAATCGCTGTCGTAATGTAATACTTTTCCATAGTTCTCCTTTCTTCAAAACAAAAAGCCCGTCCTCCTGCACCTATGTGTAAGAAGACGGGCATATACCCGTGTTACCACTTCTCTTCATCCTTCTCTCGCGAGAAGAACCTCTGCGGGTGTCAGTCAACACCCTCCCGCTATAACAGGCGGACCCGTTGCAGCCTTACCACAGAATCATTTCCTGACATCGACGTCAGTTTTTGTTTCCTGTCGCTCGGTGCACTGCTCGGAAGCCATGTTCTCCATTGCCGTATTTTCTCCCTCTCAGCCTGTCGCGCCTGCTGCTTGAAACCCTGACACGGTAACGGAAGATTCTCTGTAAAAACTTTCATGGGTACTCTCTTCGTCATTGCTTTTTACTTTTTTGATGTGATTAGGGTAGCACAAAATGAGAGGGTTGTCAATTGCTATTCCTATAGCATTGCGACAAAGGACGCCGGTACAGCAATTACTTTTTATTATATTATAGCCATATTTATGAATTTGTTGTATGCTTATGTGAGTAACATTGCCAAAGCAGAAAAAGAGGGAGGTCTTTTATGGAAACATATTGGCAGTTTTTAGATAGGATTGATTCTTTTGAAAAAAAGGAGCTCAATTTGGGGAACCAATATTTTAGGGGAAATCCATCGATTTTGCAAAAAGTTGACCTGGATAATATGTTTAAGGATTTTTACGGAGATACTGTTGTTTTTACGTTAGATGAGAGAACAAAAGAAACATTAAATGAATATGTAGAATTATTATACCGTTCTGTTTCAGAATGTTTTTGTGAGAGATTAACTCCCGACACGTTTCACATGACCTTGCACGACCTTAGCAATTCCCCATCTCTACAAGATGTGGCGGAAGAATTGTCCGAGAACAAACGTAAGATTATGGACAAAATAGAAGAAATACAAAACCACGGAAAAGCAGAAATAAAAATGAAAAGCAAATATATATTCAATATGGTTGACACCAGCTTGGTTCTGGGACTGTATCCTGTGAGCGAAGCTGACTACCACAGATTAATAAAAATATATTCTATTTTTGATACTGT
>CAMWLB010000387.1 GCA_947174985.1 uncultured Lachnospiraceae bacterium
GGATAGGAAAACGCCCCTCCGACCATACATAAACATTGATTTTTCAAGGCTTTCAGGCATTTTACTTTTGCCAAAAAGTAACGAAAAACCCATGTTTTTGGGCTTAAAAACCATTAAAAACCGGTGGTTTTTGGGCCTTTTTTGATTTGGAGGTGAAAGGATATGACGGATTCACAGGCGGCGCAGATAAAGGAACTGCGCTTAAAAGGCATGGGCTACCGTGCTATTGCGGATGCCCTGGGGCTTTCCCGTGACATCGTCCGTAACCACTGCAAGGCAAAAGGGATGGGCGGCTATGTGGCGGCGACAGTTAGAAATATGCAGGAGCGGGCAGAGCATAGCGGTATCTGTATCTGCTGCGGGAAGGAAATAGAGCAGCAGGGGAACGGCAGACCGAGAAAGTTCTGCTCAGAGAAATGCCGGAGGCAGTGGTGGAAGACGCACCCGGAGGAAGGGAACCAGAGAGCAATGTACACACAGGTGTGCGCCCGGTGTGGGAAAGAGTTCACGGCCTATGGGAATAACCACAGGAAGTATTGCAGCCATGACTGCTACATCAAAGCAAGGTTCTGGAGGGATGAAGATAATGGAATTTAAACGCCTGAAAATCGCTGACCTTACCCCGGCTTCCTACAATCCGAGGAAAAAGCTGAAGCCCGGAGATAAGGAATACCAGAAGATAAAAAACTCCATCACGGAGTTCGGCTATGTGGAGCCGGTGATCGTCAACGCAGACATGACCATCATCGGGGGACACCAGCGCGCCACAGTTCTTACAGACTTAGGCTATGAGGAAATCGACTGTATCGTCATTGACATTGACAAGCAGAAGGAGAAGGCTCTCAACATTGCGCTCAATAAGATCACTGGCGAATGGAACAAGGAACTGCTGGCGGATTTGATTGCCGACCTGCAGGATTCGGATTTTGATGTGTCTTTCACTGGCTTTGAGCCACCGGAGATCGAGCAGCTTTTCAATTCCGTCCATGACAAAAAGGTGAC
This sequence comes from uncultured Lachnospiraceae bacterium, assembly GCA_947174985.1. GTDB lineage: Bacteria > Bacillota > Clostridia > Lachnospirales > Lachnospiraceae > Acetatifactor. The sequence goes on from CAMWLB010000387.1 coordinate 1,003, forward strand.
GGAGGATGATTTTGATATAGATGCGGAGCTGGAAAAGCCCGCTGTATCGAAGATGGGTGATGTGTGGACGCTTGGTCGGCACAGGCTGGTGGTCGGGGATTCTACTTTGCCGGAAACATACGATATGTTGATGGCAGGGGCGAAAGCAAACCTTGTGGTCACGGACCCTCCGTACAATGTCGATTACGAGGGGAGCGCCGGGAAGATCAAGAATGACCACATGGAAAATGAGCAGTTCTATAACTTCCTTTTTGCGGCTTTCGTGAACATGGAGCAGCACATGGAGAGCGATGCCTCTATCTATGTGTTCCATGCCGACACGGAGGGGCTGAATTTCAGGAAAGCGTTTCAGGCAGCAGGCTTTTACCTTTCCGGGTGCTGTATCTGGAAGAAGCAGAGCCTTGTGCTTGGACGGAGCCCATACCAGTGGCAGCATGAGCCTGTGCTGTTCGGATGGAAGAAGGGCGGCAAGCACAACTGGTATTCCGACCGGAAGCAGACCACCATATGGGAGTTTGACCGCCCGAAGAAAAGTGAAAGTCATCCTACCTCAAAGCCAGTGGGCTTGGTGGCATATCCTATTAAGAATTCCTGCATGAGCAACTGCATCGTGCTTGACCCCTTTGGCGGTTCCGGCTCCACGCTGATCGCCTGCGAACAGACGGGCCGTATCTGCTACACCATAGAACTGGATGAGAAGTTTGCGGATGTCATTGTGAACCGCTATATCGAACAGGTCGGCTCTGCGGAGAATGTATCTTTGGAGAGGGATGGGGAGCGGATTGCTTTCTCTGCACTGGCGGGGGAGGTGGCTGCGGATGGATAAACCGGAATTCCACTTAGTATCATTTTCAGGTGGGAAGGATTCAACGGCCATGCTCCTTGGGATGATTGAAAGAGGGATGCAGATTGACTGTATCCTTTTTTGCGATACGGGACTTGAATTTCCGGCCATGTATGAGCATATCGCAAAACTGGAAAAAGATATAGGAAGGCCGATTACCCGCGTTCAGGCAGAGAAATCCTTTGAGGAATTAATGTTTTATGCGGATATCAAACGCAAGCCGGATTCTATGGCGCTTAAGCGGTATGGCCCGGATATTAAGGGCTATGGATGGGCAGGCCCGCGGATGCGGTGGTGTACGGCAAGGCTGAAAGATACACCGAGGGAGAAATTTTTACAGAAAATCAGGAAGGAATATACTGTGAAAGAATATATCGGTATTGCCGTCGATGAAGGATACCGTCTGGAACGGAAGCAAAACAGGCAGCCCGGCCATGTGCATCCCCTTGTGGAGTGGGGAATGACAGAGGCGGACTGCCTGAAATATTGTTATGATCATGGGTATGACTGGAATGGGCTGTATGGGCAGTTCAAGCGGGTGTCCTGTTGGTGCTGTCCGTTACAGCCGTTACCAGAGCTACGGCAGTTATTTTATCATCACCCGGAATTGTGGCAGAAACTGAAAAATTGGGATAAACGGACTTGGAGGAAATTCCGTGCTGATTACAGCGTGGAAGAACTCGAAGTCCGTTTTTTATTTGAGGAAGAATGGCTCCGGGAAGGAAAACCCATCAAAGGTAAGAAGTTTTTCGAGGAATTAAAGAAAAGGCTGGCAGCGATGGCAGAGTGATTTTCGTGCTTTCTGGCATTGTGTACTATGCACAGTTCCCGAACTTTTTATTGTGACATTTATTCTCACATTTAAGTTGCTTTTATCCCCGTTCAGAGTGATTAATGTAATACCGAAAGGGAAAACACGAAAACGGAGGAAAAAAGGATGAGGATTGAAACGAATGCAGCAAACAGGAAAGATGTGGTAAAGGCAGTCAGCGGGATTTTGGGGCAGCCCTCAAAGTACATGGGAGTTCCCACCTGCAGCTACCAGATCGGGAACTGCACCATTGACAAGAGCGGTGCGGTGGAGATCGAGGATGAAAAAACAGCGGAGGTGGTAAGGGCAGGGCTTTTGGAGCAGGGCCTTATTGAAAGCCCGCAGGCAGAGGTGGATGAGACAACGGTCAGCCTTCCGGTGGATGGCATGACGGTGGAGGGACTTAAGAACCTCATTTACCTGATCCACAGCAAACAGTACCTGATAGGCCGCGCCTTTGCGGAGGAGGTTTTCCGGATTCCGGCAGCATTGGTGGAAGAGC
>CAMWLB010000388.1 GCA_947174985.1 uncultured Lachnospiraceae bacterium
CTTTCATAACCGTGGAAATCCGCTGGCTCACCAGCAGCACCGTCATGCCCGCGGACTCCTTGCGGATGCCCGCCAACACCTGTGCCTCCGTGGTGGCATCCAAAGCGCTGGTGCAGTCGTCCAGAATCAGGATGCGGGGCTTTTTCAACAGCGCCCTTGCGATAGACAGCCGTTGCTTCTGACCGCCGGACAGATTTACGCCTCCCTGCCCTAACTGGGTGTCATAACCCTCCGGCAGCTTTGTCACAAAGGCGTCGGCGCACGCCGCCTCTGCAGCCCGACGAACCTCTTCCGGCGTGGCATGCTGATTCCCCCAGCGCAGATTCTCCTGTATGGTGCCCGTGAAAAGCAGCGCCTTCTGAGGCACTACCGCTATTATCTGCCGCAGTGCTGCCATGGGCATGCGGGTCACGTCACATCCTCCCACCAGAACCTGCCCCTGCGTGGCATCATAAAATCTGGGAACCAGATTCACCAGTGTGGATTTACCGGAACCTGTGGGACCAATGATACCGATGATCTCCCCATTTCTAACCGAAAAACTGGCATCCTGCACCGCCGGACGCGCTGTCCCTGCATAAGCAAATGACACCTGCCGGAAAACAACGCTTCCGTCAGCCACCGCCGCACTCTCTTCTGAGTCAGCTTCCCGCTGGGCAGGCTCCTCATCTAAAATTTCCTGCACTCTGGCAGAGGAGGCAGCAGCCCGAACAGCAGAATTCAGGATATTGGACACCATACCCAGTGCAAACAGCACCTGCGTCATGTAGTTGACACATGCCATCAGTCGTCCGATTTCCCCGGTCATCTCCCGTCCCGAGAGCCACAGCATTATCACAATTCCCGCATTGACTGTCAGATTAATCAGGGGCCCAAACACCGCCATAACCCGCATGGAAGCAATACCGGCGTCTGCAAGCTGCAAAGAGGCATCTCCGAATTTCTCCCGCTCCTGTTCCTCTGCTCGAAATGCCTTTACCACCCGAATTGCGCTCAAAAATTCCCTGCTAGTCTGGTTCAGTCCATCCAGCTTTTTCTGCATCCTGTCAAAACGGGGATACCCCAGCTTCATATTTCCATAAATTAACAATCCGGCACAGACCAGAATGATTAACATCAAAGGCAGCAGTCTTGGCATCTGGAGAATAATCAACGCCACAGCGCCGATGCAGGTCACCGGGGCTTTCAGCATAATCCGCATAATGCCATTAATAAAATTCTGCATCTGGGTCACATCATTGGTAATCCGCGTGATGATGGAGGCCGGCTGCAGCCGGTCAATATTTTCATAAGACAGGGTCTGTACCTTCTCATAGATAGACAGGCGCATCTCTTTTCCAATCAACTGGGAAGTCCTGCTGGCATAGATATTCCGCACCACAGCGCCGACAGCGCCCATGGCAGTAATTCCCAGCATAATCAGACCGTATCGCAGAATCAGACTCATCTCCTGCCCTTTCACCCCGCGGTCCACAATATAGGACATAAAAGTGGGCTGCAGCAGGTCCGCAAAAGTCTCTATGGTGAGGAATACCACCGCTATTAAAAATGTACCCATGTGTTTTTTGATATAACGCAGCATCAATTTCATAATCAGCAATACCCTTTACAGACATCCACCCATCCTTTATATCCGGAATGTTCCTCCAATTCCGGAATCGTAAGTTCGATTGCACTGTTTCCGCTTCCGCAGGCCGGAAAAACCGTCTCAAATCGTTTCAGTGATACGTCAAGGTACACATCGACTCCCTCATTTACTGCAAAAGGGCATACACCGCCCACGGCATGACCCACCAGTGTTTCCGCTTCTTCCGGTGAAAGCATCTTTGCCTTTGTGCCAAACTGCGCCTTATATTTGGGATTGTCAATTTTCGTATCCCCTGCACCCACCACCAGCACCACATGCCCGTCCACCATAAAAGAAAGCGTCTTGGCTATCCTCTGCGGCTCACAATGCAGCGCTGCGGCGGCAAGCTCCACCGTTGCGCTGGATACGTCAAATTCCTGAATCCTTTCTTCCATTCCATGTTCCCTGAAATATGCCTTTACTCTTTCGATTGCCATTTTTTCTATCCTCCTCGTAATTGCCGGATAAAAAAAGAATAGCATATTTGAGCCAAAAAAGAAAGCGATTAACCTGAATCAATCTGTCTGCATAAAATATCAGGAAATCACTTACAGAGGTATTTATGTATTATATTACATCCGACGACGGAACGAAGATTGCCGTCTATGACTACAATCCACAGGAGCAGCAGACTGTTTTTCTGATTCACGGATGGCCGCTGTCCCATCAAATCTTTGAATATCAGATAAACCTGCTTACGAACTGCGGATATCGTGTAGTTGCAGTGGATTTAAGAGGCTTTGGCAGGTCCGATACACCTGTGTACGGATATTCCTATAACCAAATGGCTGCTGATATATTTCAGGTAGTCCGGCAGCTTTGCCTGAAAAGATTTATTCTTGTTGGTTTTTCCATGGGCGGCGCAATCGCCTTAAGATATCTGAATCGTTACAATGGATTTGGCGTATGCAAACTGATTCTGCTCTCCGCAGCCGCCCCATGCTTTGCGCAGCACCCGTGCTGCCCATATGGAAAAACAGTACAAGAAGTAAATGACTTGATAAGCCTTGCCGAAACCGACAGACCCCAACTATGCCTGAATTTCAGCAGACAGCTTTTTGCATGCCCACATTCGGATGCCATTATCGACTGGTTCAGAGGCATTGCTTTGTCCGCGTCAGGAATCGGAACCATAAAGTGCGCCATTGCCCTGCGCGACGAAGATGTCAGAAAGGATCTGCAATGTGTGCAGGTACCCACCTATATTATTCATGGCGGCAAAGATGTTATTGTCTCCAATGAGCTTGTCGAAATACAGCACGAAAGCATCTGCGGCTCCAGGCTTATCACTTTATCCGACAGCGGCCACGGCATTGTCTATGACCAGCTTGCAGAATTTAATTCTGTATTTATGAAATCTATTACAGATTAAAATCATGTCATTTACTGTAAAGGACGAAGGGTGTAGAAAAGCAGACCCTCTGCCTTTCTACACTTGCAAGTCCAAATTTGCACCAACCGGCTGCTGTCTCTTTTCATCTTTCCTGCCTGACGCATCACCTTTTAAAGCCTCCATAATCGTCTTCATATC
>CAMWLB010000389.1 GCA_947174985.1 uncultured Lachnospiraceae bacterium
AGATTTCTTGCAATCGCTTCTCCCTGCCCTCTTTCCTCCGCCTCCATGCCCGGGTACGCGCCGGAAGTGTTGAGGAAACAGATAATCGGACGGTGAAACTTTTCCGCCTGCTTCATCAGCCTGAGTGCCTTGCGGTAGCCCTCCGGCGATGCCATACCATAATTGCGCATGGCATATTCATCGACGCTGTTGCCTTTCTGTATGCCGATAACCGTAACCGGCTGCCCATAAAGCGTGGCAATTCCTCCGACGACAGCCTTGTCATCTCCATAATTTCTGTCTCCGTGCAGCTCCACAAAATCTTCGAAAATAAGGTCAATATACGTAAGCGCGGAAGGTCGGTCTATGCTTCTTGCCTCCTTCACCTTTTCCCACGGCGTTTTAAAAGGCGTCGTTGCCAGCTTCTCCCTGTCCGGCTCGGTGGGCACAAAGCTTTCGATTTCCTCTGTAAAACTGCTGAAAGTACTGTTTTCCATGGAAACCCTGTGTGACTTTAAGATTTTATACAACACCTTTTTTAAATCGTCTCTCTCCACCACGCGGTCCACAAAACCATGCTCTACCTGAAATTCTGCGCGCTGAAAGCCCTTCGGCAGCCTTTGCCCGATGGTCTGCTCTATCACCCTCGGACCCGCAAAGCCGATAAGCGCCCCCGGTTCCGCAAGAATAATATCACCTAGCATAGCAAAGCTTGCCGTCACGCCGCCGGTGGTAGGGTCAGTCAGCACCGTCACATACAAAAGCCCCGCATCTGCGTGTTTTTTGATTGCCGCTGCCGTTTTCGCCATCTGCATCAGGGAAACCATTCCCTCCTGCATACGGGCGCCTCCGGAACAGCAGAAAATAATGACAGGAAGCCTCTCCTGCGTGGCCCGCTCAACAGCAAGGGCAATTTTTTCTCCCACCGCATGCCCCATGCTCCCCATGAGAAACCTTGCGTCGCATATCCCTATCACTGCCCTTTCTCCGTAGATTGCTCCCTCTCCGACAGTGACACCCTCCAGAAGTCCGGTTTTTTCTCTTACCTCTGCCAGTTTCTCTTCATAGTCCGGAAAATGCAGGGGATTGCCGCCTTCTACTTCCGCAAACCACTCAGTAAAGGTGCTCCTGTCGCACACCATGCGGATTCGATTGTTCGTCCTGACACGGAAATAGCCGCCGCAGACGGTACAAATATACTGATTGGCTACCACCTCAGCCCTGTCCAGTTCTCTCCCGCAGGATGGGCATACCACCATTTTTCTTTCTTCCTGTGGCTTTTCCTCGCTTTTGCTTTCTTTTGGCGCTGCTTTCCAGCCTATCAGCGGAAAGCGCCTTACTTTTTCTTTCTTCTTGTTTTTGTAAATGGATATATATTTTCTGTTACGCCATACTTCTGACATATTCCACCTCTAAAATCATATCTCTCTGAACCTGACACTACTTATGACATGGCAAAGGTGATTTCCGCCTGCGCCACAATTTTGCCATCTACAGTTGCAGTTGCTTTGCCAACGCCAATGGGACCTTTCTGCCTGACGATTTCCGTCTCCAGCATCAAGACATCCCCCGGCACTACCTTTTTCTTAAATTTTGCCGCATTAATACCTGCAAAATATGCCGTCTTTCCTTTGTTTTCCGCAAGGCTTAAAATAGTGACGGCCCCTGTCTGCGCCAGTGCTTCTATAATCAGCACGCCCGGCATGACGGGTTCCTGGGGAAAATGCCCTTGAAAATACGGTTCGTTGTAGGAAACGCATTTTTTTGCCAACGCTCTTACCCCGGGCGTCAGCTCCTCCACCGTATCAAGCAGCATAAATGGCTGCCTGTGTGGTATAATTTCCATAATTTCCTTTGTAGATAATACAGACATTTTGATACCTGTTCCTTTCTTCACTACTGTTGGTATTTTCCAATTAAGATGCTTGCGTTATGCCCGCCAAACCCGAGAGAGTTGCTGAGCGCATAAGGAATTTCCTCTTTGTAAGCCTCTTTACAGTAATTCAAATCCAGTTCTTCGTCCGGTGTTTCATATCCCACCGTCCTGTGGATAAAGCCCTCTTCCATCTCTTTCACACAGGTGATAAATTCAACCGCGCCTGCCGCGCCAAGCAGATGCCCTATCATGGATTTGGTGGAATTGATGCGAAGCTTCTTCGCATGGTCGCCAAATGCCAGTTTAATGGCTCTTGTCTCAAACAGATCATTGTGATGGGTCGCGGTTCCGTGCGCATTGATATACGTAATGTCCTCCGGTACAAGCCCGCCGTCCGCTATGGCATTTTCCATGGCACGCGCCGCGCCGCTGCCGTCCTCAGCCGGTGAAGTGATGTGATAAGCGTCGCCGGTACAGCCATAGCCCAGCACCTCAGCATAAATGTGGGCGCCCCGTTTTTTCGCATGCTCCAGTTCTTCGAGAACCACAATGCCCGCGCCTTCTCCCATGACAAAGCCGCTCCTGTTTTTGTCAAAGGGAAGGGAACAACTATCGGGATCATCCACCGTGCTGAGCGCCGTCAGTGCGCAGAAACCACCTATGCCAAGGGGCGTCACCGCGCCTTCTGTTCCGCCAGCCAGCATAACATCCGCATCTCCGTACTGGATGCTGCGGAATGCCTCTCCGATGGAGTTGGTGCCTGTCGCACATGCCGTCACCACATTGATGTTTTTGCCCTTGAGCCCAAAGTGGATGGACACATTCCCGGCTGCCATATTGGAAATCATAAGCGGTACCAGAAGCGGGTTGATTTTGGACGGTCCCTTGTTTAACAGCTTCTCATGCTCCCTTTCTATCGCCTGCAGGCTTCCGATTCCGGACCCTACCGAGCAGCCCACGCGGTAAGGGTCTTCCTGTTCCATGGAAAGCCCCGCATCCGAAACTGCCTCCTGCGCCGCCGCTACCGCGTACTGGCTGAAAGCCTCCATACGCTTTGCCGCTTTAAAATCCATATAATTCTTGGCGTCAAAGCCCTTCAGTTCCGCCGCTACATGGCATTTATAGTCTGTACTGTCAAATCTCGTGATAGTGCCAAATCCATGCCGTCCTGCCTTTACAGATTCAAAAAAGTCCTTTACATTAAGCCCGATTGGGGTAATGGCTCCCATTCCGGTCACTACTACTCGTCTGCTCATATCAACTCTGCTCCCTTCTCCTATGCTCTATACTGCCATTCCG
>CAMWLB010000390.1 GCA_947174985.1 uncultured Lachnospiraceae bacterium
GATGTAGAGAATTTTACTAACATGCTCTACAAAAAAACCCGCCTGGAGGATACCTTCGGCGTGAATATGCTTGCCATTGCGGACGGACGTCCCGAGACTATGGGCTTAAAGCAGATTCTGAAGGCTAATGTTGATTTTCAGTATGAGGTGGCGACCAGAAAGTACACCACACTCTTACAGAAGGAACAGGAACGCAGGGAGGTGCAGGAAGGCCTCATAAAAGCGTGCAATGTCATTGATTTGATTATCGAAATACTGCGCGGTTCCAAGGACCGTGCCATGGCAAAGGCATGCCTTGTGGAAGGCAAGATAGACGGCATCCGCTTTAAATCCAAAGAGTCCAAAATCATGGCGACGCAGCTTATGTTTACGGAAAAACAGGCGAACGCTATACTGGACATGCGGCTCTACAAGCTGATTGGACTGGAAATTGAGGCTTTGATTAATGAACATGAGGAAACGCTCGCCAATATTTACCGCTATGAGGATATCCTTGCAAGAAAGGATGCCATGGCGCAGGTGATTATCAATGAACTGGAGGCCATCAAGCGGGAATATACAAGGCCGAGAAGAACTGTGATAGAAAATGCGGAGGAAGCTGTTTACGAGGAGAAAAAGATAGAAGAGATGGAAGTTATCTTCCTGATGGACCGCTTCGGCTACGCCAAAACCGTGGATTTGGTAACCTACGAACGAAACAAGGAAGCAGCGGACGCTGAAAACAAATATATTGTGAAGTGCAAAAATACAGGCAGAATCTGCCTGTTTACCAACACCGGACAGCTTCACACCATCAAAGTGACGGATATTCCCTTTGGAAAGTTCAGGGATAAGGGGATTCCTGTCGATAATATTAGTAATTACAGTTCGGACAAGGAAACGATTCTCTGCGTGGCAAGCCAGACAGAATTAAACCTCTACCGTATTCTTTTTGTCACAAAACAGGCAATGTTAAAGGTAGTGGACGGCGGAGAGTTTGACGTGAGCAAGCGCCTTGTGGCTGCAACCAAGTTGGGGGACGGGGATGAAGTTTTAGATGTTTCCATTTTAAACGAACAGAGGAACATTGTATTACAGTCTGCAGAAGGCTTTTTCCTCCGCTTTCCGATTGAGGAAATTCCGGAAAAGAAAAAGGGTGCCATCGGTGTCAGAGGCATGAAATTAGGTGAAAAGGATTCGCTGGAGGCAGTTTATTACACACAGAACGCCGTGGAATCCGCCATCAAATATAAAAATAAGAAACTCATACTCAACAACCTAAAGCCCGGCAAGAGAGACGGAAAGGGAACGAAAATAAGAGGATAGCATATGAGAGTGATTGCAGGAACGGCGCGCAGCCTCCCACTGAAATGTCCCAAGGGAATGGATACCAGACCGACCACTGACCGTATCAAGGAAACACTATTTAACATATTGCAGCCATACACGCAGGGCAGTGTGTTTGTGGATTGTTTCAGCGGCAGCGGCGCAATCGGGATAGAAGCAGTAAGCAGGGGCGCAAAAAAAGCGTATTTTATTGAAAATGCACAGGCGGCGGTAAGCTGTATTGAGGCAAATCTTGCCTTTACCAAATTCGCAGATCGCGCGGTAATTTTAAAGCAGGATGCCATCAGCGCGTTAAACAGCATATTTGAGAAGGAAGTCGATATTGTTTTTATGGACCCGCCCTACGGGCAGGAGCTGGAAAAGCAAATGCTTTCTGTCTTAAGAAACCACCGCTATGTGACGGAAGAAACGCTGATTATCGTGGAAGCGGATATAAAGACCGATTTTTCCTATACGGAGGAAATGGGCTACGAAATTGTAAAAGAGAAAAAGTATAAGACAAACAAGCATATGTTTTTGCGTCTTACCAGATGAGGGAGGGAATTATGAAACGTGCTGTTTATCCGGGGAGCTTTGACCCTGTAACTTTCGGGCATCTTGACGTAATCAGGCGGGCGGCGTCGGTTTTTGACGAATTAACCGTCAGCGTACTCAATAATAAAGAAAAGAAGCCGTTGTTTTCTGTAGAAGAACGTGTTAAGATATTAGAGGAAGCAACCAAAGATATACCCAACGTAAAGGTAGATTCCTTTAGCGGGCTTCTGATTGACTATGCAGGCAGCAATGATATTCATGTGGCAATCCGCGGACTCAGGGCGATTACCGATTTTGAATACGAGCTGCAGATAGCGCAGACGAACAGGGTATTGTCTAAAGAGCAGTTGGATACCATGTTTTTTACAACAAGTCTGGAATATGCTTATTTAAGTTCATCCAGCGTGAAAGAGATTGCCAGCTTTGGTGGGGACATTTCGCTTTGCGTGCCGAAGTTTGTGGCGGATATGGTATATGACAGGTATGGAATCAAACGGCAAACGGGAGAGTAAACATGGCTGGCAGAGGAGATAGTTAAGATGAGCAGCAGAATTGAACAGTTAATTGACGAAATCGAAGAGTACATTGATAATTGTAAGCCACAGGCATTTTCCAGTACAAAGATTGTTGTCAACAAGGATGAAATAGACGAGCTTCTTCGTGAACTCAGGATGAAAACGCCTGATGAGATAAAGCGTTACCAGAAAATCATCAGCAACAAAGAGGCGATTTTAAACGATGCCCGTACAAAAGCAGAGACGCTTGTAAAGGAAGCGACCATCCAGACAAACCAGCTTATCAATGAACATGAAATCATGCAGCAGGCTTATGCGCAGGCGAACGAAGTGGTAACCATGGCAACCAGGCAGGCGCAGGAGATTCTGGACAATGCGACCATGGAGGCGAACAATGTCCGCATGTCCGCTATGCAGTATATGGACGACATGCTGGCAAACCTTGAAAATATCATTGCAGCCTCTTCACAGACTGCGACCTCTGATTATGAGACGCTCATAGGCAACCTGAACCACTATCATGAAATCATTCAGGCAAACCGTTCTGAACTGCATCCGGTGGAGGAGTTGGTTGAAGTAGATTATGACGGACAGGGTGACCATATAGATGTAATTTAAGCTTACATAGGGAATAATGACCGGTTTCCGGAAAACTTCATGTTGCCGGAAACCGGTTTTCTTGATTGTATATGGGGAATTTGTTTATGAAAAAAATAAAGTTATTTGCGGTAGTTTTTATTTTCATATGGCTTTTTATGGGTTTTTCCAGTGTCT
>CAMWLB010000391.1 GCA_947174985.1 uncultured Lachnospiraceae bacterium
CGTCTGATGTTTATAAGAGACAGTATCCGAACCGGTATACCGTTCCCTACTGTGCAAGAAATTTCGGGTTTATCATTGCCGGCAGCGAGGAGGGCGGTCTGGGCCGCGTTGCGGTAGACAGCGGGGAATGGGAAGAAATCGCATTGCCTGAGGGCTGTACGGCAGGGGTAAATTCGCTGTATCTGACAAATGAAGCCATGTACTTAAAAAAGGATGATACACTGTGGCTGCGCCGCAGCATGGAAAAGGGGAGCGATTGGGAACTGTGGTATGAGGCGCCGCAGAAGCTTTATTTTTGCGGTTATGACGAAGAGGGGCTTTATTTTGTGGAACCGTCCTATGAAGAAGGGACACAGGTGTGGAATGGGGCGGCGCTCTGCCATGTAACATGTGACGGCAGGCGGGAAGAGGTGCTTGCTTCTGTTTTCGGCAGCAAAGGGGCGGCAGAACATTCACCGCTGGGATTTTATGCTTATCATGATTTCTGGGTATCCGGAGATTATTTCTACTATTTTGCCGCGGCAGACGGGGGCGACGGTATTTACAGGACGCAGCTTACACAGGCGGCGTCAGAGGAACCGCAGCTTGTCAATATTTACCGGAAGGACAAAATGGCGGGAATTGCCTATATAGAGCGCACAGAGGTAAAAGCGGAGGGTGATATTCTTGCCCTGCCGACGCAGTTTGATAAGCTGTATTTGTATGAAAAAACGGAAGCAGACAAAAAAATCAACGCATTTCTGGAGGACTTGTACGAGGAACAAGAAGCCTATTGGGAGGAGGAAAACGAGAGGTTCTGCGAGGGAATCAGGGAGGACTGGGAATGGCTGGAACAGTGGGTGCCGGAATTCTTGGCTGATGAGGAAGAATTTGTGCAGATGCAGGACATTGCGGAGCGCAGCTATGATAATATGAGTGTGTTCGTTTCTTATATCGATGAAAAATACCTTGAAATTGGTCTGTTTGAAGAGGCATACTGGTTTCCGGGTGCGCATGGCATGTACTGGTACAAATGTTATGTGTTTGACAGGGAGACCGGAGAGCGGCTGGTAATTACCGATTTGGTGGACAATACGGAGGAGGAAATCATGGCAATTGCAGCGGAGTATGCGGAGATGATTGGAAGGCCATATTACGAGGGACAGGAGCAGACTGCGTTAGAGCCTGACCGTTTCTTTTTGACGGGAGATGGGATTGGCTTAAGCTATGACGTCTATGAGCTTGCTTCCTATGCGGAGGGCGCGACGGATATCGTCATTCCTTTTGAGGCGTTTCGGATGAAGGAAGGGTTCTAGCGAAGCGTTTTCATTGCCGAATGGAAGGGAATAGTGATTATGGAACTGACAAAGGGATTGAAAGAGTTGCTTCGTGAAGACTGCGAAAAAATAGGAGAAGAGCAGATTTGTGAGGTTTACCGGAAATGCTTTCGAAGCACATGGGAGACTACGCTTTCCATGAAGGAGGACGGAAGCGCGTTTGTGATTACCGGAGATATCGGGGCGATGTGGCTTCGGGACAGCTCCATGCAGGTGCTGCCGTATTTCAGGGCGCTTTCTGACGAGGCGGTGGAGCGGGCGCTCTGTGGGCTGATTGGAAAGCAGGCGAAGTTGATTCTGGCGGATGCCTACGCCAATGCGTTTAACAAAAATGGCGATTATAGCTGTTACAGCCGTGACAAAACAGAGATGGGAGCCTTTATCTGGGAGCGGAAATACGAGGTGGACTCGCTCGCCTTTCCCATTATGCTGCTTGCAAAATATGTTACGGCGACGGGACAGCAGGATATTCTCACCAAGGAAGTGCTGGCGGCACTGGACAGGGTATTGGAGGTCTGGGAGACGGAGCAGCGTCATGAAGCCTCGCCCTATACCTTTGAGCGCGACAGTGATTTGGAGACAGAAACGTTACAGAATCAGGGAAGAGGGACGCCAACAGCCTATACGGGCATGACCTGGTCGGGGTTTCGGCCCAGCGACGACGCCTGCCGCTATCACTATCTTGTTCCCTCTAATATGCTGGCGGTCAGCGCGTTAAGGCGGCTGTGCACTTTGCCGGTGGGAGAAGAAACCATCTGCAGGGCCAAGAAGCTGGCGGAGGAGATGGAAAAGGGCATTTACCAATATGGTATTTTTGCCCATCCGGAATTTGGAGAAATATTCGCCTATGAGACGGACGGGCTTGGACATTACAATCTGATGGACGATGCCAATGTGCCGAGTCTGCTGGCGGCGCCGTGGTTTGGTTTTTGCAAAAGGGACGACGCCCTGTATCAGAATACGAGGCGGTTTATCTTAAGCAGCAGTAACCCCTATTATTATAAGGGAATCGCGGCGGAGGGCGTGGGCAGTCCGCATACGCCTGCCGGTTACGTCTGGCATATTGCCATTGCCATAAGGGGACTGACGGCAGAAAGCCGCGAGGAACAAAGAAATATGCTTGAGATGCTGGTCAATACAACGGCGGGCACGGGCTGTATGCATGAGGGCGTGGATGCCAATGCGCCCGAGCGTTATACGCGCCCCTGGTTTGCATGGGCAAATTCCATGTTCTGTCTGCTGGCGGAGGCTTATTTTCATTTATAACAATAGAAGATTAATGGCTTGACAAAACTGTCTAATGCTGTTAGACTAAAACTGTCTAATAGGAGTAGACAGTTTTTTGATTGGGAAAATGAGGAGGTTGTTATGGAGCAGTATAAACTGGGGGAAATGGAGAGCAGGTTTGCGGAACTGATTTGGGAAAACGCCCCGATTGCATCGGGGGAACTGGCAAAATTGTGCGAGAAGGCTTTTGACTGGAAGCGGACGACGGCTTACACCATGTTAAAGAGGCTGTGTGAGAGAGGTCTGTTTGCCAATGAAAACGGTACGGTTACCGTGCGGATGGCAAAAGAGGAATTTGAGGCGGTGCAGGGAGAGCGGTTTATCAAAGAAACCTTTGCAGGCTCGCTTCCCCGTTTTCTGGCGGCATTTTCCCGAAGAAACAAACTGAGTGAAAAGGAAATTGCAGAACTGAAAAAGCTGATTGAAGAATACGAGGCATAAAGGGAGGGAGCGGGAATGCATACACAGATGCTGGAAAAGTGTTTTGTTGGAATTTTAAATATGAGTCTGACGGCGTGTATCATCATACCGGTTGTGATAGCG
>CAMWLB010000392.1 GCA_947174985.1 uncultured Lachnospiraceae bacterium
CCAAAATACGGCGCCTAAATGCCGGCGTTTTCAAAAGGTCTGCCCAGACAGATAGCGCCGCTGCCGGCTGCTCTCAGCAAACATGCGACTTTTTGTAGCTGACGCTCCAAAAAGCGCATGGCAAGTTTGCAGAAAACATGTGACCATATGCGCTGTTGTAGATATGCAAAACCAAACTGCTTGTGCTGTACTTGCGCTTGCGCTTTTCGCACCGACCAGCCTGTACAGCAGACCATTCCCTCAGAGCCCATTAAGAAACGTCAGTGCTTAGCGAGGTCCTTTCGAGCTTAGCACTGCTACGTTTCTTGCTGAGCGAGAGCGCGGCTATGAGGGAATGGTCTGCTGTACAGGCGTGACTTGCCGCAAAACCCAAACAATCCACAAATCAGTCTTGCAGCAAAGGGCGCAAAAAAAGCCCTGAAGCTTCCGCCTCAAGACCTTTTACATGCTGATTTCTTACGCCTCACCCGGCTTTTCCACACGGCTGATTGCCGATTTCTCCATCGGAATACGGCAGTTCTTATTGTTGCCGAACTCTACAATCACCGTATCGTCGTTGATATCGATGACAATGCCGATAAAGCCCGATGTTGTCAGCACACAGTCACCGTTTTCCAATGATGACAGCATGGCTGCCAGCTTCTTCCTTTCCTTTCTCTGCGGTCTGAAAAGGAAAAACCACATAGCGGCAATCATTCCGCCATATATGATAATCGTCATCAATAAAGTACCGCCCGCGCTGCCTGCTACAGCCGCATCTGCGGTTCCCGCTGCTCCTGCTTCCGCAAGTAATATACCCATGTTCTGTCCTCCTGTACCTGTCCAGCCTGTTTGTGGACATCTATTGCATATCATACACAAATTCCTGCCATAGGGCAAGCATTTTATAAATTTTTAATTCTGCGACATGTTTTGCAGCTTCTGTTTTTTATATGCCGCAAACTCTCCTGCGTCCAGTGCAGCCCTGATTTCTTCCATCATGGTGTTGTAAAAATAGAGGTTGTGCAGCACGCAGAGACGCATGCCGAGCATCTCCTTTGCTTTGAGCAGGTGTCGGATATAGGCTCTGGAATACCGCCTGCAGGCGGGACAGCAGCAGCCCTCCTCTATCGGGCGCGAATCCAGCTCATATTTTGCATTAAACAGATTAATCTTGCCATGATTGGTATAGAGATGTCCATGCCTTCCGTTTCTGGTCGGGTACACGCAGTCAAAAAAATCAACCCCCCTTTCCACACTCTCCAGTATGTTGGCAGGCGTTCCCACGCCCATCAGGTACACCGGTTTATCCTTCGGCAGAAAAGGAATGGTCTCCTCCAGAATATGATACATCTCCTCATGGGTCTCTCCGACGGCAAGCCCGCCGACTGCATAACCGTCCAGCTCCATCTCCGATATTACTTTTGCGTGTTCGATTCGGATGTCGGGGTAGACAGCCCCCTGATTGATAGCAAAAAGAAGCTGCTGTCTGTTGATGGTATCCTCCAGCCCGTTCAGCCGCTGCATCTCGTTTTTACAGCGTGCAAGCCATCTTGTCGTGCGCTCTACAGAATTTTTCACATATGCCCTGTCCGCCCTCGCGCTTGGGCACTCGTCAAATGCCATCGCGATAGTGGACGCCAGATTGGATTGTATCTGCATACTCTCCTCCGGACCCATGAAAATTTTCCGCCCGTCTATATGGGAATTAAAATAAACGCCTTCTTCCTTTATTTTGCGAAGACCTGCCAGGGAAAAAACCTGAAAACCGCCCGAATCCGTAAGAATCGGCCTGTCCCAGGACATAAACCTGTGAAGGCCGCCAAGCTGTTTTATGATTTTATCACCGGGTCTGACATGCAGATGATAGGTATTTGACAACTCTACCTGTGTGCGAATTTCTTCCAAATCCTGTGTGGAAACCGCGCCCTTGATTGCCGCCACCGTCCCCACGTTCATAAACACCGGCGTCTGGATGACGCCGTGTACCGTTTGAAACTCGCCTCTTTTGGCTCTCCCCTCCCGCTTTAACAAACGAAACATATATTACAGATCCTCCCAGAACTCTTCCAATGTAATGCCCTTTTCCGTAATGACCGTGGCCGCCTCCACGCCCACATACCGAAAATGCCACGGTTCATAGCCAATCCCCGTAATATATTCCTTGCCTTCCGGATAACGCAGAATAAAGCCATACTCATAGCTGTGCTCCGCAAGCCACTGCCCTGCCGCCGTATCCGCAAAGCCTGTATCCAGCCTCATATAACTGCTGCTGTAAAAATCTATCGCCAGTCCGATTCTGTGCTCACTGGCATTGGGCGAAGTAGTTGACATGGAAGCCGTCTTATATGCATCCATGTAGGACATGCCCGCGTTCATATAGCGTGTTACCTTTTTCTCAAACAAATAAGTCTGCCGGTTGTAATCTCTGTAAGGAGAACAGACTACCAAATCCACGCCGTCATCCTTTGCCGCCTGCATCATGGCAAGCAGCTCTTCAAGTATTCTCTCGTCACACTGCATACTTCCGGTTATGGTTCCCAGCGGAAATGTATAGTCCTCCGGTATGGAGTGCTGCTTGTTAACCAGAATCAGACGCCAGTCTGACGAGTCAAAGGTATAGTCGCTGTAATCTGACTCCGGCACATCCTCCTGACTGTTCTCCGTGGTCTCTACCAAATCCCTGTAATCACTGTTGCTCTCTAAAATTTCTTCCAGTGTATAGGTATCCAGCTCCACTTCGGACAATAGTGCAACATCGTCATAAGTTTCTATATCATCGGTCTCAATATCAATGATGGCAACCTCCGCTTCGTTGACCTCCTGCTCTGCTGCAAACTGCGCGCCGTCCGCTAAAAGCGCCGCTTCCTCAGCCTGCCTGTCAAGACTTTCCGGCATGGCAAAACTACTGCTCACTACCATAAAAAGCAGCAATAAAACAGCACAGGAATACCGTTTGCCGTTAGAGACAAGATTGAGCCCTGTATAATATACTGAAAGAACCACCATCACGTAGAGCGCCATGGGTTTCTTCAGCCATTTATGTTTTTTTACCTTCGCGCCACAGCGGGCTACGAATTTTTCCCGAAATGTTTTTTTCATTTTTCTTCCTGTCAGTAAAAGTCTATACGAAATTATAATATCACACTTTTCTGAGTATTGC
>CAMWLB010000393.1 GCA_947174985.1 uncultured Lachnospiraceae bacterium
TCGTCCCAAATATCTATCTGATAAAAATTAGTGGTTCTTCCTTCCTTGATGCACGCTGCCTCCGCAATCAGCTCTCCGCCATGTACCGTTCCCAGATAGGTGATATTGGAGCTTAAGGACACCACGCCGGCCTTCTGCCAGTTCGTTGCAACCGCAAAGGTAAAATCCGCAAGCGTAAAGCAGACCCCGCCCATCACGGCGCCGACCGCATTCTTATGCCTCTCTCCCAGCTTCATGCGGCATTTCGCATAATGCTCACCGACCGACTCAATCACAGCCCCGTTATCCGTCGCAAACCTGTCCTTTGCAAAAAATTCCCTCACACGCTCCAGCGTTTCTGCTTCCATACGCATCCTCTTTTCTATAAAATCACTTCCATGCCAACCTTCTGCGGCTTAAGCCCACACGCCTCATAAAACCGCATGGCGTTTTCATTGCAGGCCCATACATTTAAGGTAACATTATAACAGCCCTGTTCCCGCGCAAAGGCAAGCACCGATTCATATAAGGCACGCCCCACATGTCTGCCCCGCAGGTTTTCGTCCACACACAAATCATCAATATACAGGGTCGTCATATCTTCCAGGATATTGTTGTCCTTCTGCCTGACAAAGATGCAGAACGCATACCCCATCAGCACATCATTTTCATCAACCGCCACAAAAACCGGCGTTTCTTCATCCTTCAAAATGGAAAGAAGCTGTGCATCCGTATATTTTTTTGCTCCTGCCTTAAACAAATCCGGTCTGCCCTCATGATGTACCGCACATACCTGAAAAAGCAGCCGGTTTATCCCTTCCAAATCCTTTTCTTCTGCCCGTCTTATTCTCATTGTTCTTTTCCTAAAAATGACCTTATGCAAAGTCAAATCCTGCATAAGGTCATTTGCTCCTTACTTAAAATATGCTACTCCGCTTTCAAAAATCTTCAAATCCTGTTCTCCGTAAATGTTCATGGCACCTGCGGTATCCCGCCTTTCCACATGCGCCATCTTGCCAAAGCAGCGCCCGTCCGGAGATGTGATTCCTTCGATTGCCATATAGGAACCGTTTACATTCCACTCCTCGTCCATGGAAAGCGCACCATTTATATCCGCATACTGGGTGGCAACCTGACCATTTGCAAACAGTCTGTCAAGCCACTCCTTCTTTGCCACAAAACGTCCTTCCCCATGAGAAGCCGGCGTCACATAGGTTGCACCTAACTTGGCGCCGCGCAGCCACGGCGACTTGTTTGACACTACCTTGGTATACACCATCTTGGAAATATGGCGGTTTATGGTATTGAAGGTCAGGGTAGGCGAATCCTCGGTCTGCCCGGTAATCTCCCCGAAGGGTACAAGCCCCAGCTTGATTAACGCCTGAAATCCGTTGCAGATACCCAGCGCCAGACCGTCCCTCTCCTGTAAAAGCTTCATAACCGCTTCTTTTATCTTTTCATTCTGGAATGCCGTGGCAAAAAACTTGGCGGAACCGTCCGGCTCATCGCCCGCAGAGAACCCGCCCGGGAACATAATAATCTGCGCACCGTTTATCGCCTTTTCAAACTCCTCCACGGAAGCCCTGATATCCTCCGCCGTCAGGTTTCGGAATACCTTGGTAACCACCTCTGCACCGGCACGCTCAAATGCCTTCCTGCTGTCGTACTCGCAGTTGGTTCCAGGAAATACCGGTATAAAGACTGTGGGCTTTGCCACTTTATTCTTGCATACGTATATACTATCTGCGGAAAAAAGACCCGTTTCCACACTGTCCGTGTCCTTAAACGCCTTGGTGGGGAATACCTTTTCCAGCGTCTTTGTCCATGCCCCTATAGCCTCTTCTATGGAAAGCTTCATATCGCCACAGACGATCGCCGCCTCCTCCGTCACGCAGCCCAAAACCACATAGTCCGCGCCGGAAGCCGCGAGCTCCGCTTCCCTGCCGGCCAGCACTTCCGCCACAATCTCACCTAGTCCGTTTTCAAAGAGTGCATTGACGGAAACCGCATCATCGATGCGAACGCCCAGCTTATTGCCGAACGCCATCTTGGAAAGCGCAGCCGCCACGCCCTTGCTGTCAAGCGCATAGGCAGACACAATCACGCCGTCCTGTATCAGCTTCGCAATCTTTTCATATAACGCCATAACCTTTTCATAGACCGGGATGTCATAGTCATCCTTTTCCATTTTGAAGCGGACCAGCTTACTGCCCGCCTTCTTTAACTCCGGCGTGATGATATCGCCGTATCCGACAACATCCACCGCAAAGGAAACCAGCGTTGGCGGAACATCAATATCGTTGAAAGTACCTGACATGGAATCCTTGCCGCCGATAGAGGGAAGCCCGTAGCCAATCTGTGCGTCATAAGCGCCTAAAAGCGCCGCAAAAGGCTGGCTCCAACGCTCCGGCTCCTCCGTCATTCTGCGGAAGTACTCCTGAAAGGTGAATCTAATCTTTTTATAATCACCGCCTCCGGCAACAATTTTTGCCATAGACTCCGTAACGGCATAAATCGCACCGTGGTAAGGGCTCCATGCGGACAGATACGGGTCAAAGCCATAACTCATCATGGTGACGGTATCCGTACTGCCGTGCAGCACAGGCAGCTTAGCCACCATGGTCTGTGTCTCCGTAAGCTGATACTTGCCGCCGTAGGGCATAAGCACACTGCCCGCGCCGATGGAAGAATCGAACATCTCCACCAGCCCTTTCTGCGAGCATACATTCAAGTCCCCCAGCAGGGCGAGCCATGCGCCCTTCGTGTCGCCTGCTTCCAGCTTTTCCGCCACTGCAGGAACCGCTATTTTATCAAAATAATTTTCTTCTTCGGAAGGAATCTCCACCTTGACGGCAGTCTCCTGATGCGCACCGTTGGTATCCAAAAAGGCACGTGAAATATTGACGATATCCTTTCCTCGCCAGTTTAACACCAGACGGGGCTCCTCTGTCACCACCGCGACAGGCACCGCCTCCAGATTCTCCTCAGCGGCATAGCCCAAAAAAGCGTCCACATCACCCTTGTCAACCACAACCGCCATACGCTCCTGCGATTCGGAGATGGCAAGCTCCGTGCCGTCCAGTCCGGCATATTTCTTCGGCACCTTATCCAAATCCACCACAAGACCGTCCGCCAGCTC
>CAMWLB010000394.1 GCA_947174985.1 uncultured Lachnospiraceae bacterium
AACTGGCAGAAGGCAGGCCTGGTGTCATTAAGCACCAATATCAAATAACTGGGAACGGTACATGGCGGAAACATTATTGAGAAGGCAGCTTGCATCAAGGAAGGAAGAACCACTAATTTTTATCAGATAGATATTTGGGACGATCTGGGAACACATGTCGCAGTGGCGACGATAACGGGATACCGAAAGGGATAGACAAAAAAGTGCATTTCGAGGATAGAAAATAGCGCTTTAGGCAAAGCTGGGTTGCATATCGGGCAGAAATACCGCACAATAACAAGTGTGAGAGGAAGTTCTGCGGTGCAGCCCCTTTTTTGTGCACAGAAAAAACGCGAAAAAGCATGAGGTATCAAATGAAGGTAATGATGGAGCAGCTTGCGGCGGGAGAGGAAGAAATCATAATCCGCTACAGAGAGATGAATGAAAGGATAGAGGCGCTCTGCCGCTTTATTAAAGGGCAGGATAGTAAGCTTGTGGGGCGCGGGGTGGACGGCGGCGGGCAGCTTTACCTGTTTTCTCCCGACGAGGTTTTTTATTTTGAGAGCGTGGACAACGCGGTTTACGCTTATCTGTCCGATGCGGTTTACCGCATACAGGAGAGCCTTCCTGAGATAACGGCGCGCTATGAGGAAAACGGATTTTTGCGCTGTTCCCGCACAATGACAATCCATATCGATAAGATAGAACGGCTGAAAAGTGAGCCGGGAAGCAGAATTCGCGCCTTTTTAAGCAACGGGGAGACGGTTATGATATCGAGAAAATATGCGAAGGAGCTGCGGGCTGTGCTGAAGAGAGGAAGGGGGAAAGATTATGCATAAACAAAAACGTGGGGAGCGGTTTCGAAAATATCTGAATACGGAAGTACAGGTTGAGTATAAGGCATGTCTTTACTTTTTTTGTATTCTCTTCTTTTACTGCTGCTATCTGCTTTTTCAAAAGGTATATGCGGCAAGTATCCTGCATATGGCGGAAATGATTTTTTGCACCTATGCTATGGGGTATGTGCAGATTTGCCTGCTGGGGAATTTTGATGAAGCGGAGCGTTTCGGCATAAAGGAGCTTTTATCTGCAATGGGCTGTGCGGCGGTATATGCTTTTCTCAGTTATGCCTGCGGCTGGTTTGATAAAAAGATTGGCGTCACAATCGGTTTTGCCGCCTTTTTATTGATTGGTTACGGCTGTCTGTTTCTCGTCAACAGGATAAAAAGAGGGGCGGAGACGAGGGAGCTCAATGCGATGCTGGAAGCCTATAAGAAAGACGAAAAGAGGAGGGACTAGGTTGGAAAAAGCGATTGAAATTTTGGGACTGACAAAAAGCTATGGAAAAAAGCGTGGTGTGCGGGATATTTCCCTTGTGGTGGAAAAAGGGGATGTGTTCGGCTTCCTGGGTCCCAACGGCGCGGGCAAATCTACTACAATCCGCTGCCTTTTGGGGATGCTGCATTTTGAAGCCGGAGAAATCCGTATTCTGGGCAGGAGAACGGGGAAGGAGCAGAAGGAGATTCTGCGAAATGTGGGGTATATGCCGTCTGAAGTGATGTTTTATCCTTCCATGACGGCAGAAAAAGTGATAAAGCTGGCGGCAGACTTGAGAGGTATGGACTGTGGGACGGAGGCAGCGCGCCTCTGCGACAGGCTTAAAGTGGACGGGAAAAAGAGGATATCGGAGTTGTCCCTGGGCAATCGGAAAAAAGTGAGCATTGTCTGTGCCATGCAGCACAAGCCGGCGCTTCTCATTTTGGATGAACCAACCTCCGGTCTGGATCCGCTTATGCAGGAGGCATTTTTTGAATTGCTCATGGAAGCAAACCATGCGGGCGCCACATGCTTTCTTTCCTCCCATGTACTGACGGAGGTCAGGCAGTACTGTAAGCACGCCGCTATCATCAGGGATGGCAGCCTGGTGCGGGTGGATACAGTGGAAAATTTGTCGAAATCCAAGCTGCGGAAAATAAGGCTTGCAGGCGTAAACGAAGCGCCTGCTCTTTCCGGAATGGAAGAAGTTAAGAAAGAGCGAGATGGCGTTTCTTTTTCCTATAGCGGAGATATGCAGGAGCTGCTTTCTGCGCTGCTTGCGCTGTCCCCAAGGGATGTGCTGATAGAGGAGCCTCCGCTGGAGGAAATGTTTATGCAGTTATATCAGTAATTACAAAAATTTCCTTTGTAACACAGGAAATGTTCAATATAGACAAAAAAAGGGCGACTTGCCACTGCTTCGGAGCCTGTTTTTGTCTATATTGAACATTTCCGTCACTTGCAGAAGATATGGTGGAAGGAGAAAAGAAAAATGGTATTATTCCTACATGAATGTAAACTGAATAGAAAGAGCCTGCTTGTGTGGTCGCTGTGCGTGGGCGTATTATGCTTCGCCTGCCTCCTTTTGTACGACAGTCTTGCGGATTCCATGGGCGGCATGTCGGAAATATTTTCTGAAATGGGTGGTTTCAGCACAGCACTCGGTATGGATAAGGTAAATATCGGCACGCTGGAGGGGTATTATGCGGTGGAAATAGCCATTATGCTTTCGCTTGGCGGAGGGCTGTTTGCGGCGATGACGGGAAGCGCGCTTGTGGCAAAGGAGGAGGAAGGGCATACTTCAGAATTTTTAAACACGCTGCCGCTTTCTCGCACTGAAATTCTGCTTGCAAAGTATGGAGCCATGGTATTCCTAGTTTTCTCTTTTAGTTTGATAACGCTTATCTGTGTTCTGGCAGGTTTTGCCTGCATGGGAGAAATGCCCCATATGGCAAATTTTCTGCGGTATCACGGCGCGGCATTTCTGATGCAGCTTGAGATTGGCAGTATATGCTTTCTGCTCTCTTCCATATGCCGAAAAAAGCCGACGGGAGCGGCACTGGGACTTGCCATATTTTTCTATATGTTGGATTTGCTCTTAAGAGTGGTGCCGGCATTGAAACCTGCAAAATATATGACCCCGTTTTACTATGCAAACGCATCGGATATCTTTTCCGAGAACGCGGTTCATCTTTCCCTGCTTTTAGCCGGAGCAGGAGCATGTGTGATTTTCCTTGCGGCGGCATTGGCTGCGTATGGCAGGCGGGATATAGCCGGTTAAGGAAAACAGCAGGACAGGGAT
>CAMWLB010000395.1 GCA_947174985.1 uncultured Lachnospiraceae bacterium
GGAGATATGGCGACAGACGAAAGTGGGCAGCAGAATGGACAGGCGGACAGTTTGCAGCAAAGCGCTGCGGCAGGAGAAGAAAATGACGAAGCAGTTTCATCTGCGCCGAAGGTGCATGTCCTGATGGCGGGAAGCGCAGGAGATTTGGGGGTTGGTTACCTGGCCTATGCGGAGCCAGAACAGGAAGGGGCGGATTACAGACTCTGCTTTTTTGCGGTAGAGAGCGAGTCGGAAGATTGGTATAAGCCTTTGGCAGAACTGGAATTTTCTCTGGAGGATGCGGATTATATATTTCCTGATGTCCGGGAAAACAATGCGTCCATCGGTAAGTTTTTAGAGGTGTATTACTATGATGTGACGGAAGTAGAGGGCATCAATGACACTGACGTTATTGTAATGGCAAAATATGAGGCGGATGGAAAAGAGAGCTATGACATACGGGTGTATCGGAAATGTGAAAACGACTACAGCGCGGACGAGGCGCTGATACGGAAGCTGAATGAGAAATGCAGCGAGATAGGGGAAGCCTCGATAATAGAAATGTTCGTGACTGCAATGGAAGAAACCCCATTGCAGCCGGAAAACGAGTCACAGCCGGATAATACGCCGGAGATAGTCTTTTTTGGGAGCTGGCAGGTAACGGACTACCGGACCAGCCGCATATATGCGTTATCGCAGGAGCAAATAGATGAATTTCTTACCTATGGGATGGCCTACTACGAGGATGCTTTTTTCCTGAACGGTAAGCCGGTTGAAGCGGAAGGGTTTGGATATGTCTATATGGATTATACCAAGGAGGAGGTTGAAGAGCAGTTTAATATCGATATGACAGGCTGGTGGAACGAAAGCAATACAATTACATGTGTCGGTATCACATCAGTGGAAAGCGATACCAGTCCATCTTTAAGCTATTGTTTTGGCACAGATTTTTTTGTGGTAGATGCAGATACCATATGGATCTATTACGAAGGTGTATTTTTTCAGGCAAAAAGAGCAGGAGCATAACTTCTGCTCTTTTTTTGTGCAAAAGGTTGACAGAGGGCGGTGGCGCGTTTATAATAATTTTGTAACATTTTTGTAACAAAGGATATGTACGGGATTTGTTTGATATAGAGCTTTCAGAGCACAAATGGGAAAGGTAACATACATGAACATAAATAAAAAAAGGATGCGCAGATTGAGTCTCTGTGCCGCAGGCATTTTTCTGGCAGGTGTATTGGAATCCGGTCTTTTGCTGGATTCACATGCAGCAACAGTAGATATGAGCGAACTTACTACATATGCAGGAGCAGCCACTTTGTTTAACATGCCGCTCGACGAAATGGAGTGTATTGCCGCAGCGGAAGCAGCACAGGGTTCTTTTTGGGGTTATACCAATTTAGGAATTGCTAATGTAGAGAGCGGCAATTTGAATGTCCGCGCCATCCCGGGTCTTGACGGCAAGCTGGTGGGCAAGATGCCGAAAGGCTCCGCCTGTGAAATTCTGGAGATGACGGACGACGGCTGGGCCCATATTATTTCCGGTGATGTGGAAGGATATGTGAGCACGGAATATCTCTACATGGGAGCGGACGCCAGGATGCGTGGTCTGGAACTGATTCGCACGGTGGCGGTTGTCAATGCGGACGCCCTGAAGGTAAGGGACAATGCCAGTCTAGACGGCGCGGTGCTGACGCAGGTGCCTAAGGGTGAGGAGCTTGAAGTAGTGGAAGTGCTGGGCGACTGGGTAGAGGTATCCATAGATGGGGACAGCGCCTATGTTTTTGCAGAGTATGTGACGGTGGAGGAGAAGCTGGATACGGCAGTCACCATGAGCGAACTGCTCTATGGACAGGACGTATCGGATTTGCGTGTCGATATTGCGGAGTACGCAAAGCAGTTTTTGGGCAATCCCTATGTGTATGGCGGCAGCAGCCTGACAAATGGTGCGGACTGTTCCGGTTTTGTTATGTCAATATACAAGCATTTTGGCATTAAGTTGTCCCATTCCGCGAGTGCGCAGGCGGGAGAAGGCACCAAGATTTCGGCTTCGGAGCTGAAGCCGGGCGATTTGGTATTTTATGCCGACAGTTCAGGACATATCAATCATGTGGCGCTGTATATAGGAGGCGGTAAGGTGATTCATGCGAGCAGCCCCACCACCGGCATTAAGATATCCAACTATAAGTACCGCACGCCAGTGAAATATGTCAGCATTTTAAGGGACTAGTGTGAAAAAACTGCTTTATTCGTTGGCGGACAGCCATATCGTTACCATCTTAAGTCAGGGTATCGATCATATTGAGGAGTAAGGAGTATAACCATGAAACAGAAAACCATATTGATTTTGGCAGGAATTGCGGCAGCACTGCAGACAGCGGCGGTGCTGCTTGCTGTTTTTATGACGGTGAACCAAAAGGCAGTGAAGCAGATTTGGGGTACGGACGAAATAGTGTGCGAGGTGAATTCTTTTCCTACCGGCGCAATGATAGAATTGCTGCTGCCCATGCTTATTTATGGAATCTTTCTGCTCTGTATTGTTTCTGTAAAGAGGAAACCCTCACAAAGGCAGATACTGGCAATTATCCTTGTTATTCTGGCTGTTCTTTTTAAACTTGTGACCGGTTTGGTACTGGCGCCCTTTAACCTCATATTGCAGGCGAGACTGGGAGGAGCTTTAGAACTTGCAAGTTATTCCACGATAAATAACGCCATTTCGCAGGTTACATCTCTTTTTACGGTGGCGGCATTTGCCCTTTTCTGTATGGCGGCAGGAAGCTGCCTGCCCGTTACAGCGGAACCTGCGGCGCCTTTGCAGGATGCAGGACAGGAAAATATATGGCGTAGTGTATCATAAAAATGTATTGGGGAATTGCGAAGCTCAGAAAAGATACCATGTGTACAATTTGAAACTGGCAGTATGAGTTTTGCAACTCCTTTTTTGGAACTGTGTACCCGTTAAAAACAGATTATAATTGCACTAACAAATCATAATTTGATGAAAGGAAATTACAATGAGAACAACGGAGCTATGAGTGATTTGACAGCTACCTTTTTTGTTCGAGAGTATGAAAGTTTTTCTGTAAATAGCTATAAGAGGTAGGTCTTCTATGA
>CAMWLB010000396.1 GCA_947174985.1 uncultured Lachnospiraceae bacterium
TACTGGAGGATAGGCATATTCATAAAGGACTGGCAGCCGATTACATTCCAACCTCCGTTGGAATTGAGAGAACGGGGATGATAGCCGCGCTCCGTCTTATAATAGTCATAATAATCCTTTACAAAGAATGGCGCATCTTTCGGAAGAGGATCGACCACTCCGCCGCCAAGTGCATAGGAGCCGTTCCTGTAATCTGTAATTCTCTGTGCATTCATGGCCTTGCGTTTCTCATAACGTGCTTCTTCGCTGTCCTCGGAATCAAAATAACCCTTTGCGTTCACCCTTGTCATATCGTACATGGTGGAGGAAACCGTAGCCTTAATACGGGTATCAAGCGCCGCAGCATTGATTGCCATACCGCCCCAGCCGCAGATGCCGATGATGCCGATTTTTTCCGGGTCAACATTGTCCTGCAGGGAAAGGAAATCTACCGCCGCCATGAAATCTTCCGTGTTAATGTCGGGGGATGCCATATAGCGGGGCTGCCCGCCGCTTTCCCCTGTAAAGGAGGGGTCAAAGGCAACCGTAAGAAAACCTCTCTCTGCCATTGTCTGAGCATACAGTCCGGCAGCCTGCTCCTTCACGGCGCCGAAAGGACCGCATACCGCTATAGCAGGGAGTTTTCCATCTGCGTTCTTCGGGACATACATGTCACCCGCTAATGTGATCCCATATTTGTTATGGAATGTTACCTTGCTGTGGTTTACCTTGTCGCTTTTGGGAAAAGTTTTATCCCATTCTGTTGTTAAAACTAATTTTTCTTCCATGTGTTTCGTCTCCTTTCTCGCATCTACAAGATTTTGATACAGAACGCCATATACATCTGATGCCTCTGCCATTATTTTAATCATGCTTCCTTCTTCAGTCTTTGCGTTTGTGTCCGGTGGGCTCAAACTTTGCACCTTCTGATTGTATTATACCCGCACTGCTCTGTTATGTCTAATACTCATAATTTATATCGTAATATTCTTGACGGGAATATCTGTCGCTGTGTATAATGGTACTAATTTTAAGAGTAAGGGAACTGTTTAAAACAAGGGGATTGTCTATGGAAATACGGGTTTTGAGATACTTTTTGGAAATTGCACGGGAAGGGAATATGACAAGAGCAGCTGAACGGCTTCATGTTACGCAGCCCACCCTTTCCAAACAGATGAAGGAACTGGAACAGGAACTTGGGAAAAAATTGTTTAGGCGCGGCAGTACAAGTGTCAGTCTGACAGATGAGGGAATGTTGCTTAGAAAGAGGGCAGAAGACCTTCTTGCTATGGCAGATAAGATCGAAAATGAGTTTAAAGCATTAGATGAAGTCACAGGGGGAGATGTTTATATTGGCTGTGCCGAATCTCATCTTATCAAGTATCTTGCTCAGGCAGTCAGTCGGTTAAATGAGAAATATGCGGGCATCCATTATCACATTACCAGCGGTGATACTGAGTTGGCTGCGGAGCGCCTTGACCGCGGGCTTTTAGACTTTGCATTCATTGTGGAACCACCGGACTTGTCAAAGTACAATTATCTTGAAGTTCCCGGGCATGATACCTGGGGAGTTCTGATGCGAAAGGATTGCCCTTTGGCTGAAAAATCTGCTATTGAGGTCAGCGATATTCTTCCATATCCTGTTTTTTGTTCGGAACAGTCTGCGAAAGTCGATCTGCCGAGATGGTGCGGGGAACATATTGACAAACTGAATGTTATGGCTACTTTTAATCTGTCAGGTAATGCTGCTGTATTTGCAAGAGAGGGTTTGGGCGTGGTACTCACCTTTGATAAATTGATTGAAATATCAGAAGAAAGCGATCTGTGTTTTCGCCAGATTATTCCGGCCCTTTGTACAAAAATGTATGTGATCTGGAAAAAATATCAGGTATTTACACCGGCTGCTGAACTTTTGTTATCAGAACTCAAAGAAATATTAAAATGAAAACTGTTCTGCTATAGCTAAAAGCCTGAGACGAGCATTTTGGAGGAAGAAAGACATCTGTTTTCCGGCAGGAAGTGGGAATTCTTGATATACAGCATATGCTGTGGTACAATGTTGACGCAGAAAGGCTTAAGATGATGAATAGGATATTTGCATTTTTCAAGAAAGAAACGGTATTGTGCGTCTCATTCATACTGGCAGTGGCGTCAATGTTTATTGTGCCGCCGGACAGAAGCTATTGGGAATATATTGACTTTAGGACTCTGGCAATTCTGTTCTGCCTGATGAGCGTTATGGCGGGATTACAAAAGATTGGGGTGTTTGACCGGGTCGCAAAGAAACTTTTAGGTCATGTAAAAAGCGGGCATAGCCTGGTTTTGACGTTGGTCTTGCTGTGCTTTTTCTCCAGTATGTTTATTACGAATGATGTCGCACTCATAACGTTTGTCCCATTTACCTTTATCGTCTTGAACATGCTTGGGGAGGGACAGAAAGACAGGCTGCTCCTGCCGGTTGTGGTGCTGCAGACAATTGCGGCGAATCTTGGGAGCATGCTGACACCGTTGGGGAATCCGCAGAACCTGTATCTTTATGGGAAGGCAGGGCTTTCTATCTATGAGTTCCTTATGCTGATGCTGCCTTATACGCTTCTGTCACTGGTGCTGTTGGTGGGCTGGAGCATAATACAGGGCAGGGTGTGTCCGCAGATTCCAAAGTTAGACGGCGCATCGGTGCAGCAAGGTTCTTCGCATGGAAAAAAAGCAGTTTATTCGCTTGTAATTTACCTTATGCTGTTTTTGTTGTGCCTGCTGACAGTAGGGCGTATATTGCCGTGGCAGGCTGCTTTTTTTGCAGTGCTCATCATGGTATTTGCAGTTGACAGGCAGGTATTGGTAAAAGTAGATTATTCTCTGCTCTTTACGTTTATATGTTTTTTCATTTTTATCGGGAATGTAGGGCGGATTCCGGCTTTTCGGGATTTTCTGCAAGGTATGATTGCCGGCAGGGAGGTTTATACGGCTGTTATTGTGAGCCAGGTGATCAGCAATGTACCGGCGGCGTTGCTTTTATCAGGTTTTACAGAAAATTTTGCAGGGCTTATTATCGGTACCAATCTGGGAGGGCTGGGGACTCTGATTGCATCCATGGCGAGTTTGATTTCTTACAAG
>CAMWLB010000397.1 GCA_947174985.1 uncultured Lachnospiraceae bacterium
TATGTATGCCGCATGAGTTGGCGAGCATTTTGTTCAAAGGTACAGTATAGAACCGGCAGACAGGTTTGTCAATAATACGGTTTTCATTGACACATTTATTTTTGTACGGTATAATCAAAGAGCATTTTAGGACATTTACAATAAGGAGGAAATTGAGCATGGCACTTCTTGATATGCTGGCTGGTGAATTGCTTGGTAAGAAATCAGTCGGAGAGCTAAGTAAGGGCACGGACGCGAGCGACGAACAGGTCAAACAGCTCGTGACGCAGTCACTTCCGCTGCTTCTTTCGGGGATGTATCAGAACTCTTCAACGGATGAGGGCGCGAAGTCTCTTGAAAAGGCTTTAGATGAACATGCTGCGGACGCAGAAAAGAGTACATCATCCATGCTGAGCAAGGTGGACATAAAGGATGGAAAGAAGATTGTAAAGCATGTGTTGGGAGACAGTGAGAAGGAAGTCAAGACAGGTCTCGCCAAATCTACCGGTCTGACACAGACGCAGGTTTCTACGATGCTTGGTCAGCTTGCGCCGGTGGTGCTGTCTCTTGTGGGCAACTATAAAAAAGAAGAAACTAGCAAGGAAAAAGCAGATTCGTCCAATCTTATAAGTGTTTTGGGTTCTGCACTGCTGGGAAAAGGGTATCAGCAGGTTCAGCCGGAGAAACAAAAAGGTCTGAATCTGATGAGTCTTGCCGGCTCGCTGCTGGGTGGTTCTTCCCAGTCAAAGGAGCAGGCGGGCGGTGTGGATTTGAGTGGTCTGCTGATGAACTTGTTGAAATAGAAAATTGAAGGGAAAGGTCCATTATGGCTGAACAGAAGAAAACAAATAAAAAAATTGTCAAGGCGGAAGGTTCTACTGAGACAAAGCGCACAGTTAAGGAAGCACCTAAGACGGGGAATGCCACCGGGTTGCGCATTGGCGCGGTTGTGTTATGGCTGGCGGCGTTTGGGTTGGAGGTTCTTGCCTTAATGATTTTCTGCGGCAATGTTACTCTGAGCTTTTTGCCTTTATCTACGTTGGCACAGGTCATTGTTATGCTTGTCCTTGATTTGATTTTGGTGATTATCGGCTCACAGCTCTGGAAGAAATCGAATCATATTGACCCGGCATCAGAAAAGAACAAACTCAAATTCTGGTTGTGGAATAACATGGGCGTTATTGCCTGCGTTATAGCATTTGTTCCGTTCATTGTTCTGGCTCTTACGAACAAGGAGGCTGATGCGAAGACAAAGAAGATTGCGTCAATCGTAGCAATCGTTGCGCTGCTTATCGGCGGAATTGCTTCCTATGATTTCAATCCGATTTCTGCGGAAGAAAAGGCGGAGGCGATGGCGGAGTTAGGTGATACGATGGTGTACTGGACGCCGTTTGGCAAAGTGTACCACACCGATATTGACTGCCAGGCGATGAACCGGACGGATACAGTCACAGAGGGAACCGTGGAGCAGGCCATTGCGGCAAATCGTACACGCTTGTGTAAATACTGCGAGAACCGTGACGCAGCGGCAGGCGAGTAAAAGCCGAATAAATGGGTACATAACAGTAATTTTAACGCGCCGTCGTATAGACGGCGCGTTTATTTAAATTGCGGCTTCCGTTCTGAGAGGATTCATATGGAAGGAATTACAGGAGGTATTTGTATGTTTCGGGAAATGAGAAGAGGAAAACAGGCTTTGCATACAGCGGCGTGTGAGGAAGTGCTGAAGCGGGGAACGGCAGGCGTTTTGGCAGTAGCCGGAGATGATGGTTATCCCTATGCAGTGCCACTAAGTTATGTCTACGATGCGGGACGGCAGGCGATTTATTTCCACAGTGCGTTAAGCGGGCATAAGCTGGATGCAGTGCGAAGAAACAGCAAGGTTTCTTTCTGTGTCGTGGACAAGGACAGTGTGATGCCAAAGGAGTATACGACGTACTTTAGAAGCGTTATTGTTTTCGGAACTATCCGCATTTTGGAGGACGGCGGGGAAAAGTATCATGCGATAGAAGCACTGGCATTAAAGTATGCGCCTGATGACAGCAGGGAAGGACGGGACAGGGTAATCGGAGATGGAACGCGATTCTGTATGCTGGAGTTGAAAATCGAGCATATGTCCGGCAAGGAGGCACGCGAACTAAGCAGGCACAAGCTTGATATTGCTGCGGACAAATGGAAGCTGAAGGATATTACGTGTCTGTATGAGAAAGAATCACGGGCTGTATACGGCGCTAGCGCAGCAGAATGGGGCAATGTCATCGTAAAGATAAGCGAGGATAAAAAAGAGTTAAAATCGGGCTTTGATATGCTGAAGGCGCTTGACGGAACTGGCTGCTGTAGGGCATACGAGTTTGACTCAGGTGACGGCATTATGGTTATAGAGCGGATTTCCCCGGGCAGTCCGTTACGGGAGGAGCAGAATCCTGAAAAGCGCGTGGAAGCATTTTACAGTGTTTTCCAAACAATTCACACAAGCGGGGCTGACTGTGAAGGGCATGAAACCTATATGGACTGGCTGGAGAGGGCGGAGCAGTTTTGCAAAGATAACCATATGGGGGAAGAGATAAGCAGAAAAATGCACAGGGCTTGTCAAATCGGGAAGGAGATGTTTGCAAAATATCCGGAGAGAGTGCTGCTCCACGGCGATTTGCATCACGACAATATTCTGCTTGGCAGCGACGGGTATTGTATGATTGACCCCAAGGGCATTATTGGTCCTGAAATTTTTGATATTCCCAGATTTCTGTTGAATGAATTTGGATATGTTTCCCCAAAGGAAATAACAAGCCATGAAATAAAAGTCCATTTGCAGAGGATATTTAAGCTTCTGAAGGAAAAAACAGGATATTGTGTGGAAGATATGGAAAAACTGCTTTTTATGGAGGGCATACTTGCTGCTGTCTGGTGCATGGAAGACGGCGAAGATGCGGAGGAAGAATTAAGCAGCCTGAACTGCTTTTTCAAGAAAACGCTTCCTTAGAAAGCACTTCCTTGGAAAAAGCAGCAGGCCGCTCCGTTTAATCTGCTTCCAGGGCTTCCGCAATTGTGGAAAAATCCGAGGGACCGCAGTT
The DNA here is from genome assembly GCA_947174985.1 of uncultured Lachnospiraceae bacterium. GTDB lineage: Bacteria > Bacillota > Clostridia > Lachnospirales > Lachnospiraceae > Acetatifactor. Next base: position 3,051 of record CAMWLB010000397.1, read on the forward strand.
TAAGAAGAAGGTGTGGAATTTCAAATCGCTGTAATC
>CAMWLB010000398.1 GCA_947174985.1 uncultured Lachnospiraceae bacterium
TACAATATCCTGCTCGTTCCGTCCGCATTGCGAAAATGCGGGTTGGTGTAATCGATGCCCGAATCAATTACGCCGACAATCACGCCTGTCCCGTCAAGATAAGGCTCCCGCACCGTCACCGGCAGGATACAGGATGCTTCCTTTGCCTGTTCCATGGAATTGCCGTTCATCGCGATATTGTCCACCGCAAAAAACAAGCGCTTCGGCTTTTCCACATACTCAATCTCCGAAAGTTCTGCTATTCTATCGACGAGCGCCTCCGGCACGGTAAGCACGGCATAGCCTGCAAGCAGCTCTTCTATACCGACACCCATTGCGGCAAGCGCAGACAAATTACCATTGTATTTCACAATCAGCTCCCAAGTGCGGCTCTCCGCTTCGTATCCCACATTCAGATTCAGCGATTTTTCCCGTACCGCCTCCGGCGTTTCCAGCGCAAGATTCAATAAATTTTCCAGCTTTTGATTGTCCATTCTCGTCCGCCATTTCTTTTTTGCTGACATCAAAATGGAATGATGCTCTGCATTCCCGTCAGTTTGCGTCAGCCCCTTGCCATATCATATGCGCCCTCCACAGACAGTTTCCCCCTTGCAGTCCTTTTTTCCTCTTGCCAGATTTGCGCCATTTCATTATACTGTAAGAAAATTTTACTGCGCGCCGTGAAACACGACGCCTGAAAACGGAGACGAAAGGACTTTACCATGTCAGACGAAACTGCAAAAAAACCGGACGAGGCATTGTTCTCCCCCGCACCGTTATCGGACATTGACTTTCCTGTCAACACCTATAGCACCAATCTCTCCAAACTGTATATGCGGATGATTCGCTGGGAATGGCATGATGATGTAGAAATCACCCTTGTCAAATCCGGTCATGCCCTGCTGCGCCTGTCAGACCAGAATATCCCGCTCTCGCCGGGCGATGGCTTTTTTTTAAACCAAAACCAACTCCACTCTATCCGCAGCGCTGATAAGGAGGCGTGCATCCTGCACACGGTTAAATTTCACCCCTCCTTTCTGTTTGGCTATGGCAAAACCAGCATGTCCGCCAAATACCTGACTCCTGTTCTGTCGTCCTCCTTCCTGCACTGTCTGTTACTGCGGGCACAGGACGACTCCACAAAGGAAATGCTCAGGCTCGCGGAGGATACCTTTTCCTATTGTCTGGAAAAAAAATTCGGATATGAGCTTGCTGTCAAAAGCCTGCTGTGCTACTTTTGGAAGCTTTTGCTGCCTTTCTCCGCACCGCCTGATGGCGTTCTGGCAGAATCGCCGCATATCTCCGTTGATAGCGCCCGTATAAAACAGGCAATTATATTTATGGAGAAAAACCATATGGAGCCTTTGACCCTGGAAGAAATTGCCGCGTCCATCCATGTCAGCAAAAGTGAATGCTGCCGATGCTTTCAGCGTTCTTTGGGGATTACGCCCTTTGAATATTTGATGAAATTCAGAATTTTTGAATCCACAAGAAAAATAATGCGCGGAGATGAAGCTGCCAACTCCATCTCCACGCTTGCCGCATCCGTAGGCTTCAACAGCACAAGCTATTACAATAAGCTGTTTAAAAAATATTTAAACTGCACGCCGACGGAATATAAAAAGTCCTTACAAAAACCGCTATAACCGCGCACGGAAAGTCGCCGCACGCCCTTTATTCCTATTTATCATAAAACGTCTTAAACATACGGACTGCATATGCCGTGTCCCTGCTTCCCGCCGTCTCCAGTGCGGAATGCATGGCGAGCTGTGGCAGTCCGATGTCTGCCGTGGGAACGGATACATGGTTCACGGAAATATTTCCCAGTGTAAGGCCGCCTGCAATATCCGAGCGGTTTGTATAAATCTGCACCGGTACATCCGCTTCCCTGCACAGCTCCTTTATTTCTGCCGCTGTCAGGGCATCCGTCGCATACCGCTGGCTTCCGTGATATTTCATCACAATGCCGCCGTTTAAGACCGGTCTGTTGACAGGATCTGCCTTCTCCGGATGGTTGGGGTGTATCGCATGTGCATTGTCCGCGGAAATCAGGAAACTGTCCGCAATTTTCTGCCTGAGCCAGCCGTCCGGTTTGCCAAAGGCTTCCTGTATCCGCGCCATAACATCAACTAAGAACGTAGAATCCGCTCCCTGCCTTGTACTGCTTCCGATTTCCTCATTGTCAAACACAACACAGATATTGATATAGTCCTTTGGCGTGCTCTCTATCATGGCTGTCGCCGCTGCAAAGGCACACTGCAAATCGTCCAGCCTCGGCGAAAGAATAAATTCCCCGCTGCCGCCGATTACCCTTCCTTTTTCCCTGACATATAAAAACAAATCGTGCGCCAGTATTTCTTCCTGCTCCACGCCTGCCGCTTCTGCAATGGTTTCCATAAAGCCCTTTTCGCCGCCGGCTTCCCCGTAGAGCGGCAGCATATCGCTCTGCGCATTGTATTCCATGCCCTGATTCACATCCCGATTCATATGGATTGCCAGATTGGGAATCACCAGCATGTCCCTGTCCACATTGACAAGGCGGCTTACCAGCCTTCCATCCTGCCTGCACACAACCCTGCCCGCCACGGAAAGCGTCCTGTCCAACCACGTGCTCATAATCATGCCGCCGTACTTTTCCGTGTTCAGTCTGACATACTGCCCGTCTGTCTTCATCTCCGGATTTTCCTTAATTTTAAAAGAAGGCGAATCACTATGGGCTGCCGCAATGTGAAAACCCTTTACATTGGCAAGGCTGTTTTTTTCCCCTTCCTGCGCATTATCCTCCGGTATGGCAAACGCCGCTATAGAAGAATCGTTCCTTGTCACAAAATATCTGCCGCCCGATGAAAGCTCCCACTCCCCTGCCTCAAAAAGCTCCGCATACCCCGCCGAAAGCAGTCGCTTTTTTATGCTTTCCACCGCATGAAAAACACTGGGGCTTTCCTCAATAAACTGTAATAATGCTTCTGTTCTGTTTTCGCAATTGTTCAAAACCATCATTCCTCTCTTTCACCGCATATGCGGTATTTTTACCACGATTCTATCACAGAGGATACCTCTTTACAAGCGCCTTTGTAATCATTCTGCCAATTTTGCACCATCC
>CAMWLB010000399.1 GCA_947174985.1 uncultured Lachnospiraceae bacterium
AATCAGCAGCGTATCGTCCTGATATGCTTCGATTGCCGCAGACATGCCGCCTTCCCTTACACATTCCTGCAAATCCGTAAGCAGCTCTTCCGAAAAACCCCGCTCGCCCTCTTCCTTCTGATAACACTCGCTCACAGGCGTGCAGATGGTGGGCAGTGTCCCTGCCATTTCTACAGCCACCGCTTCCGAAGGATAGAGCCTGTTTTCCCTTTCTTTCCCGCTGATAAGCCCACTAAAGCTGCCGCTGCTCCACGCGCCGAAAATACACAATATAGTAAAAGCAGAAACCAGCGTGGCCGCCCGCCGCATATATTTGATTTGTATTTCTTTCCTTCCCCGTTTATTCATTTCAAATCCTCCACAAGTCATCTTCTGCACTACGCTGACAGCCACGAATCATACTCGCCCATTTCCTGTATGTCCTGCAACATAACGCCGGTATGCCGAAACAGCCATGCGCCTGCATCCTGTACTTTGCCGTCCTGTATCACGCGGGCACGCATCAGAAAACCGTCAAGCAATGTAAGCTTTTCCACCGTAAACAGATAGGTCACGCCGTCAATCTCCTCAAACCACATTTGGTCCAATTCTCCGTTAATCCCGTAGCCTCCGTCCTCATCCGTATAACAGTGCAGAAGCCCTTCGCCATCCATGGTAAGCTCTGTAAAGATTCCGTCACGCCAGCCGTATATGGTATACTCCAGCCCTGTAGCGCGTTTCTTTCCGGTTACCAGATAAACAGAAGCATACTCCGGCTCTCCGTCGTTATCTACGTCCACCGGCACATAACCATTATGTTTGGAATTAAACGAATCCATATACCAATGCTGCGAATAACTGAACTCCCTGTTTTTGATAATGCGCCATATTTCCTGTGGTATTTCTCCCCATTCACCACTGCCGCTGTATGAGGCTCCTCCCCAGTATAGGGATTCCGCCGCTGCCGCATAAATTGCTTCTGCTTCCTCCTCCACATAGCTGTTCAGCACTTCATTCTCTGCAAAGGAAAGTATTTCATATGTTTTCTCTGCATAAGAGAAGGAAATGCAGTAATGCTCCCAGACGCCATCATCCCCAAGCGGAAGCAAATCCATGCGCCACATTGCCCCATACAAATCTATATTGGTAATCACACAGTATATCTGCCCGTCGTAAGACAGAACACCGCAGTAAGAGCCATAATCGCCGGATAAATCCGTAACCGGTTCTTCCTCAAAGCCCTCGCCGTTGTCCCGATACCAATGCAAGGTATTTACGCCATACTCCGATTCCCAATAATCCCTCACAAGATAGCTGATAGTTCCATCGGACGCCTCTTCACGATATACCACATCATACCAAAACATATGCACATCATACGCCTCGCATTTCTCTTTAAATTCCTCTTCAAATTTCTCCAAATCCTTCTCGCTCTGCACTTCATAGGGCGCTGCATACGCCGAAAACAGCTTTCCGGAGAAACACCATGCCGCTCCCTCCCTGATGAATTCCAGAAATTCCTCTGAAAAGGGCGTTTCCGCCTGCAAGGGCTCTATGATGATACCACTGTCTGCTTCCCGTATCCACGCAGTCAATTTCCTGTTAAAGGCAGTCTGCTCCCCCGTCTCCTTTTCCAAATCTGTAAACAGCGGCATCACCTGCCTTACCTGAAAGCTGTTACTGTCTGCATATTCATTGTCGTCGATTTCCACCGTCTTTCCATAGACAAGCTGACAGGTCAAAAGCGGGGTTTTCTTATTTCCCTCCATCAGATACGCTGCCAGCAACGGGTATTCTGTGCCATACGGCTCTACGATTTCAAACGTTACTGTTTTTCCGGAAAATGCTACAAACCACATCCGCTCTGCAGGCATGTCCGCACCGTACAGACTTACGGATTCCGCCTGATACCCGCCGTCCTCTGCTTGAACCAGCGCATAATGGCCGGTTCCCCGCCAGAACAGCTTCTCCTCACCAGCATTGTCATAATCCGCCTGTATCACATAGTCCCGCCAGCTATAGGCACTAATTTCCCGGCATTCCCCTGTTTCCCATGTAATCTCTGCCTTTTCCTCTGCCATAACTGCCGGCATCTCATCGCCCCAAATCACATCATCTTCCGCCAGCCTGTCAGCAAAAATCATGGCATTTTCCTCTACATATGACCGCACCTCTCCCGTCAGGTCAATTTTGCCATTCAGATAGAAAAAGACCGGTTCTGCATTTACGGCTCTCACTCTGATAAACCGAAATTCCCGTTTAAAAACACCCCTTGACTCGCCAATGGTTTCCTGCCAGTCCTTTGGCAAAGTAAAATAACTCAGGCTGAGCAGTTCCTCCTCATCCTTTACCATCCGCTCCAGCAGACAATAGCCATCCCCTTCTGCAAACATCGCTGAACCATATCGCGCCCAGCTATCCACCATAGGATTGGTAATATTCACATTACCTGCAAGATATCCATCCTCTGTTTTCTTTAGAACAAACCATGGGTATCCCAAATCACGATATTCTACCAGCAAGGTATCCCCGTCAAACTCCAGCCTGTAGATTGACACAATGTCGTCCAGAATATCCTTCCCAGACAATCCCACCTTCTGTTTTTCCGCCTGCTCCGCTATCAAACTTTCATAGTCAGGACACAGCGAGAGCAGCGTATCCACATCAATTAACAGCGTGTCGTCGCGGTATGCCTCAATTGCCGCCGACATGCCGCCCTCCCTTACGCACTCCTGCAAATCCGTAAGCAATTCTTCCGAAAAGCCCCGCTCGCCCTCTTCCTTCTGATAACGCTCACTCACAGGCGTACAGGTAAGCGGCAGCGTCCCTGCCATCTGCACAGCCTCCGCTTCGGAAGGGTAGAGCCTGTTCTCCCGCTCCTTCCCGCTGACATACCCGCCGCGCCTGCCCTCTCCCCACGCACCAAACACACACAATGCCGCGACGGCAGACAGGATTGCAGCCGCCCGCAGGATATGCTTTTTCCGCTTCCCTTCCCATATTTCCACAAAATCACCTTTCCCTTCTAAAAACGCGCTCCCACAGATAAAACATTATTTCTTGCATTGTCAAACTTTCGGTTCCCATATTCATTTT
>CAMWLB010000400.1 GCA_947174985.1 uncultured Lachnospiraceae bacterium
CTCCAGATAGCCCCGTATCGAGGTAAGAGGAGAGCGGAAGTCGTGGGAAATGTTGGCGACAAATTTTTTCTGGTTATCCTCCGTGCGCGCAATTTCGCTTGCCATATAGTTTAAGCAGGCGGCGAGATAGCCGATTTCGTCTTCGCTTTCCACCTGAAATTCATAGTGCATGTTGCCGGATGCATACTGCTCCGTGGCGTAAGTGATTTTTCGAAGCGGTACATAGACGATTTCCGTGAAAAAAATTAAAATGATCAAGGACAGCAAAAACAGAATACATAAAGTAATGTAGGAAATGTTTACCAGACTGTTGCAGGACTTTTCAATCCCTGTCATGGCAGTGTGGACGACCAGATATCCCTTTACCTTATATTCTGAGGTGATGGGCACAATAATATTGAGCATATCGCTGTCATAGCTGTCAAAAAAAGTTCCCACATTGTAATAAGAACCGGCAGTTATGGTAGGGTCAAAATTTTCGATAATAACGACGTCTTCCACATTAAGGGGCGCATCCGTGCTCAGAATCACGCGTCCGGAAGGATTAATAATGCCGATGACAGAGTCCAGATAGACGGAAAAAATATCAAGCTGCATTTTTACGGCTTCCAGAGAAGTATCGTTGGTGTACAGACCGGCGACATAGTTGTCCGCAATCAGCGTCGCCTCAGAATAGAGCGCGTTCGCTTTTTCACGCGTAAGCTGTTCCATTGTCATGCTGGGCACGAAGGTAGCTATGATAATAAAACCGAAGATGCCGAAAATAACGTAAGCCAGCACAAACTTCAGGTAAAGGGTTTTTTTCATGACAGATTTCCTTTGACTTCAAATTTATAGCCAATACCCCAGATTGTGGAAATTTTCCATGCCGCATGGTCTTTTATTTTTTCGCGGAGACGCTTGATATGTACGTCAACGGTACGCGTATCCCCGATGTATTCATATCCCCAAATCTGGTCGAGAAGCTGCTCTCGGGTAAAAACGTGGTTGGGTGAGGACGCCAGAAAATAGAGAAGCTCCAATTCCTTCGGGGGCATCTCAACTGTATTTCCCATATAAATGACGGAGTAGTTGGTCTGATTGATGATTAAATCAGGATATTCGACACGCTTGTCAGTTACGGGCTCCGCCACAGGCGCTGCCGGTTTGTAGCGGCGCAGCACTGCTTTTACCCTTGCTACCAGCTCCTTGGAGTCAAAGGGCTTTTCCATAAAATCATCCGCACCAAGCTCAAGTCCGAGCACCTTGTCAAAGATTTCGCCCTTCGCAGAAAGAATGATGATAGGGGTCTGTCTGGAAGCACGAACCTCTCTGCAGACTTGATAGCCGTCAATGCCGGGCAGCATCAAGTCAAGCAGAATTAAATTGGGCTCGAAAGAATCAACGGCGGTCAGCGCGGCTTCGCCATCTCCGACAATCATAGTCTCAAAACATTCCTTGTTTAAGTAGAGAGAAATCAGTTCCGCTATGTTTTCGTCATCATCGACAATGAGTATTTTTTGTTTATTTACCATATATGCTCCTGTTTTTTATTTAAAAGTTACAATTGTGACACCTGCGTCACCTTCTCCGAACTCGCCTAAGCGGAATTCTTTTACGTATTTTAAGCGCTTTAGGTGCGTGTGCACAGCGCTTCTCAAAGCGCCGGTTCCCTTTCCATGTACCACACGGACGCTGGGAAGATGCGAGAGATAGGCGTCATCCAGATATTTGTCCAACACGGATATAGCTTCGTCACAGGTCTTTCCCAAAAGGTTGATTTCAGGGGAAATGGTCATGGTCTTTGACATTTTCATCTTACCGCCGGAGGTCCTGACAGCGCTTTTTTGGGAAGCCGTATCGTTATCAGCCAGAAGCACGAGGTCGTTGACATTGACGGAAGAGCGGATAATACCGCATTGCACAAAGAGATTGCCCTTTGCATCCGGCAAAGAGCTTACGGTTCCTTTCAGTCCCATGGAAATGATTCTGACAGAATCCCCTTTCTTCAGTTTCTTGGGATCCAGCGTTTTCCTGACGGCGGAAGGCGGTATCTTTAGCGCAAGCCGCTCGTTCTTATCGTCGATTTTTTCGCGGAGGTTCTGGCGCTTTTTCTCCAGCTCCTTCATATCGCTGCTGCGGTCTGCCTGATTAAAGCTGCGGATGGTTTCGTCCGCTACGGTTTTTGCTTCCTGCAAAATAGCGCGTGCCTGTTCGTGTGCTTCTTTCAGTATTTTATCCTTGGCGCTGTCCAATTTTTCATTTTTTGCTTTAAGCTGTGCTTCTAAGGTTTTAATCCTATCCTTATACTCTGCTGCTTCCCGCCGTTCCTTTTCTATCGTGAGACGGCTGTTTTCCAGATTGGCAATCACATCCTCGAAGCTTTCGTCTTCCTTGCTTATCTGCTCTTTTGCCGCATCTATGATGGCGTCGGGCAGACCCAGTTTGGAGGAAATCGCAAAAGCGTTGCTCTTTCCCGGGATACCGATAAGAAGCTTGTAGGTGGGCTTTAGGGATTCCACATCAAACTCACAGCAGGCGTTTTCTACAAAAGGAGTGGAAAGCGCATATAGTTTTAATTCGCTGTAGTGGGTGGTTGCCATGGTGCGGATGCCCCTGTCGTGCAGATGGTTCAAAATGGCTATGGCAAGCGCTGCACCCTCGGTGGGGTCAGTTCCGGCCCCCAGTTCGTCAAAAAGGCAGAGAGAATTTTCGTCAGCATGTGACAGTATTGTCACAATGGTTGTCATATGAGAGGAAAAGGTGGACAGACTCTGCTCGATGCTCTGTTCATCCCCGATATCTGCGTATACCTCCTCAAAAATGGAAAGCTCTGAACGGTCAAGCGCCGGTATGTGGAGCCCCGCCTGCCCCATGAGGGTAAACAGTCCCACGGTTTTTAGGGAGACTGTCTTACCGCCGGTGTTGGGACCGGTAATAATCAGTAAATCAAAGTCCTTGCCCAGATGAATATCGATGGGGACCACCTTTTTCTTTTCCAACAGAGGATGACGGCCTTTTCGGATATTGATGTAATGCTCCGTATTGAAAACAGGCATGGTACCATTGTGATCCATGGCGAGCTTGCCCTTTGC